>NZ_RAWD01000151.1:0-22627 GCF_003612065.1 Corallococcus sp. CA047B | reverse complement strand
GGCGATGACGGCTTCCGGGGCGCGGCTCTTCTGGAGGCCCTTCTCCAGCGCCGTCCACTGGCGCTTCACGGACGCGGGCACCAGCTTCGCCGTCGCCGGGCGGGCCGCGGCGGGCGAGGCCAGGGCCTTGCCGTCCTTGCCGTTGCGCACGGTGAGGCGCACCTGCTGCTTCTTGCCCGTGGTGGACGTGTCCGCGACCAGGATGGCGCTCAGGCCCAGTTCGGAGGCCACGGCGGAGGCGCCAGCGGCCGTGGTGGGGTCCCGCCCCAGTCGTGACGCGGCGCTGCGCACGGCGGACTCGGGCACGATTTCATAGCGGGCCGGACGGCGGGCCAGCTCCGCTTCCAGCGCGTCGCGCGCGGCCTCCGCGTGCGGACCGGAGGCGAGCACCGCGACGCGGCGCGCCTCCGCCTGCTTCGCGGGCTTCTTCTTCGCGGACTGCGTCGTCTTCACCGGCTTCTTCGGCGCGGCATAGGCGACAGGCCCCAGGAGGAGGGCGGCGCCCAGCAAGGCGGTGAGGGAGCCGGAACGGGTGCGCGTCATCACGGCGAGCTCGGCTTTCCGTTGACCAGCCACTCGGTGAGGCAGGCGGTCTCCGCCGCGCTGAGCGGGTTGCCCTGCGGCATCTGCGTCCCACAGCCAGGGTTGGACGTCAGCTTCTTCAGGAAGAGCGAATTGGCCGGATTGGCGCTGTCCGCCACCGGCACGGAGCTGCACGTCGCGGAGGAGGTCGTCGTGTAGAGGCGCCCCGGAAGGCCCGTGGCCTGCAGGTCCAGGCCCGCGCCAATCTCCTTGCTGGAGGTGGAGTGACACGCGAAGCACTGCGCCTGGATGATGCCGGTGGCGGTGGTGCCGGCCGCGCAGGCGCTGGTGCCCCCGGTGAAGCGATCGGGATCATCCAGCCCGCCAGCACAGCCGGCGGAAGTGGCGAGGAGCGCGACCGCGAACAGCGAGGCCAGCGGGGCGCGGTGCGGACGACGGGCGGCGGTTGGGTTCGCGAACAAGACGACCACGTGGGCAAGAGGGGAGACGACAGGGCCCGCAGCCTACCCGGGCCGAGCATGACTGTGCACCCCTCAACGGATCCGTTCTCGCTCCCGTGACACGCGCTCCCCGGCCTGCCTGCCCGAGGCCGGGTGGGCCGGTGTCACACCCACCTCACCACGAGGGTCCTCCAGGCTCCGGACGCTAGCGGCGCTTCTTCAGGAAGCGGGTGACGCTCACCTTTCCGAAGCGGCCGCCGAACAGGTACCAGGTGAGCACCGCGCCGAAGAGCGCCGCCGCCACCGCGATGCCCACGATGCCCAGCACCGGCACGTTGCCGTACATGGGGGGCCGGGGCGCGAAGGCGATGAAGGCGCCCACGATGAAGCCGCACGCGCACAGGCCCAGGAACGCGATGACGGCCACGCTGCGCAGGTTCTCGTTGAGCTTGTCGAACTGTTCGGCGCGCACGGTGACGCTGAACTTGCCCGTCTCCAGGTCCAGGAGGATCTGCGACAGCTGCGTGGGCAGGTCCTGCGCCATGGACTGGAAGCGCAACAGCGTGCGCATCAGGCCCCCCTGGAGCTGGCTCGGATCATACCGCCCGGCCAGCAGCTCCTTCGCGTACGGCAGCGCGACCTCCAGGATGTTCATCTCCGGGTAGAGGCTGCGCAGCATCCCTTCCGTGGAGATGGAGGCGCGCGACAGGAGCGCGTACTCCTTGGGGATGCGGATGCGGTACTTCACCGCGAGATCCAACAGGTCCCTGAGCAGCGTGCGCGCGTCCACCTGGCCCAGGGTGGTGGGCAGGTGCTGGCCGAGGATGGACTCGATGTCGTTGCGAAAGCCCATCAGGTTGGCGCGCGCGTCGGGCACGCCCACGCGGTAGAGGATGCGCGCCACGGAGTCGCTGTCCTTGAGCGCCACCGCGAGGCACAGCATCACCAGCGTCTCCTGCATGGGGCGCGTGAGCCGGCCCACCACGCCGAAGTCCAGCAGCGCCAGCCGGTTGCCCTCCATGAGCAGCAGGTTCCCGGGGTGCGGGTCGCCGTGGAAGAGGCCGTCGTCGAAGAGCTGGCGGAAGCTGGCCTCCAGGATGTTCTGCGCCAGCTGCTTGCGCTCCGCCTCCGACAGCAGGGCGGGGTTGATCTTCTCCCCGCGGATGAACTCCAGCGTGAGCACGGTGCGGCTGGACAGCGGCGCGTGCACGCGGGGGATCTTCATGTACGGGCGGTCCTGGTGGGTCTCCAGGAACGCGCGGATGTTGGAGGCCTCGTTGACGAAGTCCAGCTCCTCGTGGATGGCCCGGTCGAACTCGTCCACGATGCCGGAGGGCGTGTAGATGCCCGTCTCCTCCACCACGGCCTCCAGCAGGCGCGCCAGCGAGCGCAGCACGCCCAGGTCCGCGTCGATGCGCTCGGCGATGCCCGGCCGCTGCACCTTGACGACGACCTCCTCGCCGTCCAGCGTCACCGCGCGGTGCACCTGCGCGATGGACGCGGCGGCGAGCGGCTCCGGATCCACGTGCGCGAACAGCTCGTGCACGTCCTTGCCCAGCGCTTCGCGGATCTGCGCGTGGATGGCCTCCAGGGGAATGGCCTCCACGTGGTCCTGGAGCGTGGCCAGCTCCTCCACGAACTCCGCGGGCAAGAGGTCCGCGCGGGTGGAGAGCACCTGGCCCAGCTTGATGAACGTGGGGCCCAGCTCCGCCAGGAAGAGGCGGAAGCGGCGCGCGGTGGACTCGCGCTGGGTCTCCGGGGAGACCTCCACCTTCTCCTTGCGGCCCAGCATGCGCCACACGCCCGCGCGGTCGGCCACCTCGCCGAAGCCATGGCGGGCGGCGATGACGGTGATCTGCCGGATGCGGTTGAGGTCCTGGAGGTTCATGGCGGAGGGGTGGACGCGATCGTGGGTCGGGCCACGTAGCGCAATAGCACGTACCCCACCACGGCGGAGAGCAGCGAGCCGGTGAGGATGCCCAGCTTCGCCTCCGCGAGCAGCGCCGGCTGTCCACTGAACGCCAATCCGCCCACGAACAGGGCCACCGTGAAGCCGATGCCCGCCACCACCGCCACGCCGTGCAGCTGCGCAAGGCTCGCGCCCGCGGGCAGGGGGGACACGCCCGCCTTCACCGCCGCCCAGGTGAAGAGGAAGATGCCCACCTGCTTGCCCACGAAGAGGCCGGCGATGATGCCCAGGGGCAGGGGCTTGAGCAGGTCCGAAAGGCCCACGCCGGACACGTCCACGCCGGAGTTGGCCAGCGCGAACAGCGGCACGATGCCGTACGCCACGAAGCCGTGCCACAGGTGGACGAAGCGGTTGAGCGGCGGCTCGATGTCCTCCAGCGCCTCCTCGATGTGCAGGAGCTGCGCGCCGCGCTGACCTTCGTCATCCGGCTGCGCCACGAGGCTCTTGATGTAGTCCGCCAGCTCCTCCAGCACCTCGCGCCCGGGGCGGGTGGGCCGCGCGGGGATGAAGAGGCCCAGCACCACGCCGGACAGCGTGGCGTGGATACCGCCGTGGTGCATGGCGTACCAGAGCGCCACGCCCGCGAGCGCGTACGCCAGGCCGTTGCGCACGTAGAAGCGGTTGAGCACCCAGAGCACCGCGCACACGCCCGCGCTGGCCGCGAGCCACTCCCCGTGCAGGCCGGTGCCGTAGAAGACAGCGATGACGAGGATGCCGCCGATGTCGTCGAAGATGGCGAGCGCGGTGAGGAACACCACCAGCCCGTGGCCCACGCGCGCCTTCACCAGCGTGAGGCACCCGATGGCGAACGCGATGTCGGTGGCCATGGGGATGGCCCAGCCGCCCTGCGCGGGGGTGCCGTGGGTGAAGGCCAGGTAGAGCGCGGCGGGCACCACCATGCCGCCCAGCGCGGCGATGAGGGGCAGCAGCGCGCGGGAGAAGGTGCGCAGCTCGCCGGAGGACAGCTCGCGTTTGATCTCCATCCCCACCAGGAAGAAGAACAGCGTCATCAGCCCGTCGTTGATGAGTTCACGGAAGGTGAACCCGCCGCCGTGGCCCGCCGCCTCCAGGCGCAGGGGCGCGTCGAACACGGCTGAATAGGAGCCGGCCCAGGGAGAGTTGGCCCATGCGAGCGCGGCCACCGCGCAGAGCGCCAGGAGGATGCCGCTGCTGGCCTCCAGGCGGAAGAACGCCTGCACGGGGGCGAGTGCGACCTTGAAGAGCGCGGGAACGGGCGGGCGGTTCGGCTTCGAGGAGGAGGTCGCCATGTCGGCGGGCAGACTGCCGGGGGAAGGTGGGGCTGCAAACCGTTTTCGGAAGGGGGCGTCCGGAAATGTCGGACATGGGTGGTAGGCAGACTCCCCAGGTAGGGGCTCCGGTTCGTTGATCCGGGCGTAGGGTCGTGGGAGAAGGTCGGGGATGGCGGTGACACAGCAGATGAAGACAGGCAAGGCGGCGGAGGTGGTGCTCGCCGAGGACGAAACGACCCCGGACGTCGGGACGAACGAAGCGCCCGCGGGGGCGCGGGAGATCGCGTCCCTGACGCCGATGATGCGCCAGTACCTGGAGGTGAAGGCGCTGCATCCGGACACGGTGCTCTTCTTCCGGATGGGCGACTTCTACGAGATGTTCTTCGAGGACGCGGTGAAGGCCTCGGAGCTGCTCCAGATCACCCTGACGGCGCGGTCCAAGGGGGCGGACAAGGTCCCGATGTGCGGGTTCCCGTACCACTCGGCGCGCCGGTACATCGCGAAGCTGATTGAGCACGGCCTGAAGGTGGCCATCTGCGAGCAGGTGACGGAGCCGGGCGCGGGGCCGGGCATCGTGCAGCGGGAGGTGACGCGGGTCATCACGCCCGGCATGGTGCTGGACGACGAGGTGCTGGAGCCACAGGCCAGCAACTTCCTCGCGGCCCTCTGCTGGGGCGAGGCGGGCTTCGGCGCGGCGCTGCTGGAGGCGTCCACCGGCGAGTTCTACACCTTCGAGGCGGCCAGCCTGTCGGAGCTGGTGGAGGGCCTGGCGCGCGTGGATCCTCGCGAGCTGCTGGTGCCGCAGGGGCAGCGCGAGGCGCCGGAGGTGGTGCAGGTGTGCCAGCGGCTGTCGCGCGCGCCGGCGGTGGCGGAAGGGGAGGGCGCGGCCTTCGAGCACACCCGGGCGGCGGCCTTCCTGCGCTCGCACTTCAACGTGCAGTCGCTGTCCGCGTTCGGGCTGGACGGCTCACCGCTGGCCACCGGGGCGGCGGGGGCGGCGCTGCGCTACCTGAAGGACACGCAGAAGACGGCGGCCGCGCACGTGGACCGGCTGTCGCGGCAGGAGAAGTCCGCGTGCCTGGTGATGGACGAGTCCTCGCGGGGCAACCTGGAGGTGCTCAAGAGCCTGCGCGACGGGGGCCGCAAGGGGTCGCTGCTGGGCGTGTTGGACAGGACCGCGACGGGGCTGGGGGCGCGCAAGCTGGCCCGCTGGCTGTCCGCGCCGCTGTGCTCGCTGCCGGAGATCCACGCGCGGCTGGACGCGGTGGAGGAGCTGGCCGGCAAGAGCGTGTGGCGCGAGGAGCTGGTGGCCACGCTCAAGGAGGTGGGCGACCTGGAGCGGCTGTGCGGCCGGCTGTCGCTGGGCGCGGGCAACGCGCGCGACTTGCGCGCGCTGGGGCTGTCGCTGTCGCAGCTTCCCCGGCTGGGCGCGGCGCTGGCGCGGTGTGACGCGGGGCTGCTCAAGTCCCTGGCGGGGCCGCTGGGGGCGCTGCCGGAGCTGGCGGACGTGCTGCTGCGGGCGGTGACGGACGAGCCGCCGGTGGTCCTCCGCGACGGCGGGTTCATCCGGCCGGGCTTCCACGCGGAGCTGGATGAGGTGGTGGCGCTGTCCACGTCCGGCAAGGACGTGCTCTTGCGCATCGAGCAGCGGGAGAAGGAGCGCACGGGCATCAGCTCGCTGAAGATCCGCTACAACAAGGTCTTCGGGTACTACCTGGAGGTGACGAAGGCGAACCTGCACGCGGTGC
Organism: Corallococcus sp. CA047B; assembly: GCF_003612065.1. Classification (NCBI taxonomy): domain Bacteria; kingdom Pseudomonadati; phylum Myxococcota; class Myxococcia; order Myxococcales; family Myxococcaceae; genus Corallococcus; species Corallococcus sp. CA047B. Next base: position 16,677 of record NZ_RAWD01000151.1, on the reverse strand, counting down.
CCAAGGATTACATCCGCAAGCAGACGACGGTGGGCTCGGAGCGCTTCGTCACCGAGGAGCTGAAGGAGTACGAGGAGAAGGTCCTCACGGCGGAGGAGCGCCGCACGGTGCTGGAGTTGCAGCTCTTCGAGGAGCTGCGCGCGCGGGTGATTACCTGGGCGCCGGCCATCCGTTCCGCGGCGGAGGCGGTGGCCACGGCGGACGCGCTGGTGTCCTTCGCGCGGTGCGCTGCGGAGTACGGCTACACGCGGCCCCAGGTGGACGACACGGAGGGCCTGAGCATCACGGGCGGCCGGCACCCGGTGGTGGAGCGGATGCTGGGCGCGGGCGAGTCCTTCGTGCCCAACGACGTGCGGTTGGATCCAGAGGACGCGCAGCTGTTGATCATCACGGGCCCGAACATGGCGGGCAAGAGCACGGTGATGCGGCAGGTGGCGCTGACGGCGTTGATGGCGCAGGCGGGCTCGTTCGTGCCGGCGAAGGCGGCGCGCATCGGCTTGTGCGACCGGATCTTCACGCGCGTGGGCGCGGCGGACAACCTGGCGCGCGGGCAGTCCACGTTCATGGTGGAGATGACGGAGACGAGCCACATCCTCCACCACGCGACGCGCCGCAGCCTGGTCATCCTGGATGAGATTGGACGCGGCACGTCCACGTATGACGGTCTGTCGATTGCGTGGGCGGTGGCGGAGCACATCCACGACAAGGTGGGGGCGCGCTCGCTGTTCGCGACGCACTACCATGAGCTGGTGGACCTGGCGCGCGAGCGGCCCCGGGTGAAGAACCTGTGCGTCGCGGTGAAGGAGCAGGGCGGCAAGGTCATCTTCCTGCGCAAGCTGATTCCGGGCGGGGCCAGCCGCTCCTACGGCATCGAGGTCGCGAAGCTGGCGGGCCTGCCACCGGAGGTGGTGTCGCGGGCGCGGGAGCTGCTCCAGAACCTGGAGTCGGGTGAGCTGGATGACGCGGGGCGGCCCCGGGTGGCGGTGCGCTCCACGGCGAAGCGCTCGCCCGTGAACGCGGGGCAGTTGGGATTGTTCGGGGGCGCGGCTCCGGTGGTGGTGCCTCCGGCGCCGCCTGTGCATTCGGAGGTGTTGGAGGCGCTGCGGGCGGCGTCGGTGGACCGGATGACGCCGCTGGAGGCGCTCAACCTGCTGGCGAAGCTGCAGCGGGAGCTGGGAACTTCCTGAGTCGCGGGCTCCGTGCCGCGCTCACGAGGGCGCGGCATGGAGCGGCTTCAGCAGTCCCGCCTGATCCAACCGTTCCCGGACTTGCGCGGCGAGCGCGACATGCTCCGGGCGGGTGGACGTGAAGCGCTCAGGCGTCAAGACGATGAGCGTCTCCTTGTCCTCCACGGGTTCGACGTGCACGGGGGCCGGCAGTGAGGGCACCGCCCCTCGTTGCCGAGCCAGGTACGTCACCCAGCCGACGAAGGTGCCAACGTCAGCGAACTCCGACACCCTGTCCCGGTGTTCGTCGGAGGTGACGACGCCCCAGGATGGTTCCCAGGCGAGTGCCATCGCGCGCAACGTCTGGGTGAGCGTTGAAGCGCGAAGAATCCGTTCAGAGGTGGGGCCTCGTGACGGAGGCGTCAAAAGACAGAGATCCGCTGTGTCGGGAGACGGAGCACCGCAGGAGAAATGGACGACACTGGTTGCTTCGGACTCACCATTCCAGGCGGCAAAGGAGATCTCCCCCTCCGCCCAGTTGGTAATTGCTCTTCCTGAGCAGTCCGCGAATTGCTTCAGCGTCCGGTGTGAACCGTCCCTGGAGCGCGGCCTCCCGGGAGGCCGCTTGCTCGAACCAACTGGCAAGACTTGGATCCAGGGACGCCAGTCGCTGAAAGAGGTTCTCAGCGCGCCGGGCGTAGGACTCCAGCGGTTCAGACCGACCGGGCCAATACACGCCTGCGTAGTAGGTGTCGGTCATTTCAATCAGAGGGGTGAACAGAACTCATCGCTGCTCCTGACTCAAGGAAGGGGAGGTGGGGTCGAAACGGCCATCCCTGTCCCAGGGATGGCTCCCATGTCTTTCCCGGTGGCGACGGCAATGTCTACACGTACCTCCTGCCCGACAATTCCTGGAACGAGTACGGCGTGACCTTCCACAACCAGCCGGCCGTGGCCGGGTCGCCCCTGGGCGCGTGGTTCCTCTGGTTCCCCGGCAACGTGGACCAGCCGTTCGAGCAGGTGGGTGTCAATGACAGCCCCGAGCTGATTCCCGCGGTGCAGACAGCGTCGGACGCGACCGACCGGCGCATCTCCTTGCGGATCTCCGGCGCCCCGTATGGGTATCTCAGCTACTACAACTCACGCGAGGTCGAGGACGCGTCGAAGCGCCCTCACCTCGAAGTGACCTACACGCCGTGATTCACGGGTCCGCTCCGGACGCAGGGAGGATCCGCGTCCGGAGCGGGCTGCCCCGGGGCCCATCCGGTGTGCACCGGCGGTGCGCTGGAGCCGAGTGGGAAAGGGGCACGGTTCGAAGGGGTGCAGTAGGCTCGCGGGCCCTATGCAATTCGCCATTCCCCATGCTCCCCGCCGTGTGCGTCTGGCCCAGGTCCCCGGGGCGGTGGCTCGGTTGGTGCGCGGGGTGCTCGTGGCCCTGGGCGTGATGGCGGTGCTGGGGCTGGGCATCGGGTGGGTGGGGCGCTTCTTCGTGGAGGAGCAGCGCTTCGCGGCCCGCGCGGAGGAGGTGGCGGCGCTGGTGGCCCGCAGCCATGTCCCGCCTGCGTCGGATCGCGAGGACGCGGAGGGCACGCTGGATGTCCTCTACACGTTCGCGGACGTGGAGCACTCCGTGTCGGGCGTCCGCACCCGCGCGGACTTCGCGGCGGGCATGGGGCATGGCTCGCAGGTGATGCTGCTGGTGGATCCGGAGCACCCGGGGATGCCTCGCGAGGCCGCCCATGCTCGCGCGCGGGCGTCCCGCATGGGCTGGCTGCCCTGGGGCATGGCCCTGGGCGCGCTGGTGGCCGCCGCGGGCTTCGGCTGGGAGGTGCGCCGGCTGTGGCGCAAGGAGGTGGTGCCCCTGCGCCTGGGCGCGCTGGTGTGGCTCACCCCGGACGACGGCTCTCTGCCGGAAGGCAAGGGCGAGGCGGAGTTCCCCGCGCACTACTTCCGCCAGGACGTGAAACAACCCGTGCGGGCGCGCTGCCGCCCCCAGCGCGCCCCCGTGCGCAATGGCGGCAAGGTGCTGGCGGCCGTCGTCCCGAGCGAGCCTGGGTGGTGTCGGGTCATCGACGAAGAGCTGGCGCGTCAGCTGGGCTGGGTGCGCTGAAGCACGCCCAGGCAGGGCCGAAAAGTTGCCGGGCTCCAGGCGCCGTGTGACACACGCCTGTAGCTCTGCAACGTCTGGAGGCCTTCGTGCGCGTACGCTTCTCCCACCTCGTGCTGCCCGTGCTGATGCTCATGGCGCCGAACGCCGTCGGGGCCAGCAAGCGCAACGAGGCCGAGGAGGCGTACCAGCAGGCCCGCCGCGCCTACTACGCCCTCAAGGACGACGCGTCCCGCCGCAAGCTGCGCCACCACTGGCTCAACGTGGTGCACCGCTTCGAGGCCGTGGCCAGCCACTACCCCAAGAGCGACCGCGCCCCGGATGCCCTCTTCACCGCGGGCGATCTGCTCCAGGAGCTGAGCCGCATCTCGTTCGTGGAGGGGGACCTCCAGTCCGCCATCAGCGATTACTCGAAGCTGCTGGAGGCGCACCCCAAGCACCGGCTGGCGGATGACGCGGCGCTGGCGCTGGCGCGCATCCACGTCAACCGCCTGGACAAGCCGGACGCCGCGCGCAAGGTCCTCACCGAGTCGCTGGCCACCAACCCCAAGGGCGACCAGGGCAAGGAGCTCAAGGCGCTGCTGGCCTCGCTGCCCCCGTCCAACAAGGCGCCCTCCGCGAAGCCGACCGTGAAGCCGCTGCCCCCGACCCGGTCCCCCCAGGGCACCGCCGTCGCCGAGGCCTCGGCGCAGGATCGCTCCGCCCTGGTGGATGCCATCACCAAGCTCGCCCGCGAGCCGTCGCCCGCGCTGACTCGCGTGGAGCCGACGGCCCCCGCCAGCGTCCCCACGAAGGAGCCCGCGGTGGTCATCGCGGATGCGCCCACCGTCGCGGACAAGGCCATGGAGGCGAAGGACGCCGCGAAGGCTCCCGCCGACGTGAAGGCCCCGGAGTCCAAGGGCCCCGAGGCCGTGGCCTCCATGCGTGGCACCGTGCTCCAGCCCGTGGTGAAGCCGGACACCCACGCCGAGCCCGCGTCCCGGCCGGAGTCGAAGCAGTCCGAGCCGGAGGTCGTCGCGTCGAAGCCTCCTCGCGCGGTGACGGTGTCGCCCATGCCGGAGGCCCCGCGTCCGGTGACGGCGCCGGTGGATGCGCAGGTGGCGCAGGCCCGGCTCAAGGCGGTGGCGAGGCAGTCGCGCAACGCGGAGCTGACGCTGGCGGAGCAGCTGGGGCTCAAGGTGCGCCGCGTGGTCATCGATCCGGGCCATGGCGGGCACGACTCGGGCGCGGTGGGCAAGGAAGGCACGAAGGAGAAGGAGGTCGCGCTGGCCATCTCCCGGAAGGTCGCGGACGGCCTGCGCGAGAAGGGCCTGGAGGTGGTGCTCACCCGCGACGACGACACCTTCATCCGCCTGGAGGACCGCGCGAAGCTGGCGAACGAGGCGCACGGGGACCTGTTCATCTCGGTGCACTGCAACTCGGCGGCGACGCACAAGCTGCGCGGCATCGAGACGTACACGCTCAACACGTCCGCGGACCGCTACTCCATCCGTCTGGCCGCTCGGGAGAACGCGTCCTCCGAGAAGGGCATCAGCGACCTGCAGTTCATCCTGGCGGACCTGGCCACGAAGGCGAACACCGAGGAGTCGTCGCGGCTGGCGAAGTCCGTGCAGCACAGCCTGGTGACGGGCCTGTCCACGAAGTACGACGGCATCAAGGACCTGGGCCACAAGGAGGCGCTGTTCTACGTGCTCCTGGGCGCGAAGATGCCGGCCATCCTGGTGGAGACGTCCTTCCTGTCGCACGTGGAGGACGAGAAGCGCCTGGCGTCCGAGCGCTACCAGGACGAAGTGGCGAAGAACATCGTGCTGGGAGTGGAAGAGTTCCTCGGAGACCGCCGCCGCGTGGCCAAGGTAGACTGACGCTCGCGTCGTCACCATGGCCGAGCAGTCTCCCCCGTCCGTCCCCCGTCCGTCGCAGGACCCGAATGCGCCCCCGTTCCAGACGGAGGCGGATTTGCGTGCGTGGCTGCGGGCGGAGGGCCTGGAGCACGTCTCCCGCCTGAGCCTCGCGCTGCTCACCCCGCGCGTGGAGGCCGCGTACCTGCCGCAGGTGCGCGCGGTCATCTCCCGCCGCCGGCTGGTGGAGCTGCTGGCCACGGACTCGCTCGACCGGTGGACGGCGGAGATGCTGCCCACGCCGCGCATGAGGGATCTGCTGCCGAAGCTCGCCTGGCGCTACGTGGAGGAGGAGCGGGCAGGCGCAGCCGAAGCGCGCGCCTCGCTGGCCGAGCGCCTGGCGCCTCCCGCTGATCCGCGTACACACCCGGTCCACGGGATGCTGATCGCGTGGCGGGCCCTGGTGCCGCCGGGCGTGGCGCCGCGCCCGGCGCGCGCGCTGTCGCTGGACGCGCTGGTGGAGGAGCCGGAGCCGCCGGGCTTCCGCCTCAAGGAGACGCGCATCTCCGAGCTGCCGGTGGGCCCGGCGCCCAGTGTCTTCATCCTGCCGGACGCGCGGCTGACGTTCAGTCCCTCGGCGCTCACGGTGGAGTGTTCGTGCGGCGCGACGTTCTGCGTGCACCAGTTGGCGGCGGTGGACACCACGCTGCTCTGGTTGCGACAGCGCTTCACGGAGGCCTTCGGCGAGACGCTGGAGGAGCTGGTGCGGCCCCCGTGGGCGCGGACACTTCGCGCGCTGGAGCGGGCGGTGGAGGAGAGCCCGGGCGGTTCGGGCGGGGTGGAGATCTCCTGGCGCGTGGACGTCATCGACGGGTACGGCGTGGAGGTCTCGCCCTACGTGCACCGGCGCACGAAGAAGGGCCAGCGCACGCTGGGCGCGAAGCTGGGCCGCCGCAAACTGTTGCAGGAGTACGGCTCGCAGCTCACCGCGTCGGATTCGCGCATCGCCGCGCTGATGGCGGACAACGAGGCCCCGGCGTCACGCGCGCTGTTGTTCGAGCTCATCGACCATCCCCGCATCTACCTGGAGGGGCTGGATCCGGACCTGCTGGTGCGCATCGAGCGCCAGAAGGTGGGGCTCGTCGCCGAGGACCGGGGCGGCACCGTCGTGGTGAACGCGGGCGTGGACGGCACCGCGCTGCCGGCGGCGATGCTGGAGCGCGTGCGCAAGTCGCGGCCGGAGGAGGCGGTGTTCCTCTGGGATGAGGGGCAGCGCCTGCTCACCGTGCTGGACGTGAGCCCGGAGGTGCGCGCGCTCACCACGGTGCTGCTGCGCCACGGCAACGCGTTCCCCCCGGAGAGTCACGGCCCGCTGTTGGAGCAGCTCTCCAAGTTCTCCATGCGCCTGCCGGTGGCCATGCCCCGCAGCGTGATGGGCGAATCCGTGGCGCCCGGGCAGCATCCGGTGCTCCGGTTGGAGGGACAGCCCGGGGGCGGGGTGCGTCTGGAGTTGCGCCTGCGCCCGCTGCCGGACGGGCCCTCGTTCCTGCCCGGTGAAGGGCCGCGCGACGTGCACGTTCGGCGTGGCACGGCGTCCTTCCACGCGGTGCGCGACTTCGGGCGGGAGCTGGCGGCGGCCTCGGCGCTCCAGGCCCAGTTGCCCTTGCACTCGGCGGAGCCGCAGGACCAGCCGTTCTGCTTCCTCTTCCACAGCGCGCAGGGCGGGCTGGCGGTGCTGGCCGTGTGCGCGGACTTCGAGCCCCGGCCGGAGCTGGAGTGGGTGGGCCCCTCCATGCGGCTCGTGGAGAAGCGGGGCGCGCAGGACCTGAAGGTCGTGCTCCAGCGCAAGCGCGACTGGTTCGGTGTGCTGGGCGGGCTGGCGGTGGAGGGCGAGCGGGTGGAGCTGGCGCGCCTGCTGGACGCCGCCCGGCGCAAGGAGCGCTTCGTCCAGGTGGACGCGAACACCTGGGTGGAGATCGAAGCGGCGCTGCGCGAGCACCTGGAGAAGCTGTCGGATCACACCTACGCGTCCCGCCACGGGCTGGAGGTGGGCCCGTCCGCGGCGGAGGCCCTGGCCGGGCTGGGCTCCGCGGGCGCGGACATCGACGCCGATGCGTCCTGGAAGACGCTGGTGGAGCGCATCTTCGCGGCGAAGGAGCTGAAGCCCAAGGTGCCGGCGTCGCTCAAGACGGAGCTGCGCGACTATCAGCACGAGGGTTTCCGCTGGCTCACGCGGCTGGCGTCGTGGAACGCGGGCGGGGTGCTCGCGGACGACATGGGCCTGGGCAAGACGGTGCAGGCGCTGGCGGTGCTGCTGGAGCGCGCGAAGCTGGGCCCCGCGCTGGTGCTGGCGCCCACGTCGGTGGCCTTCAACTGGCGGGACGAGGCGAAGCGCTTCGCTCCCTCGCTCAAGGTGACGCTCTTCTCCGAGACGGAGGATCGGGGCGGCACGCTGGAGCGGCTGGGCCCTCGCGACGTGCTGGTGCTCAGCTATGGCCTGCTCACGCGCGACGTGGAGCGGCTGGCCGCGCAGCGCTTCGCCACCATCGTCTTCGACGAGGCCCAGACGCTGAAGAACGCGGCCACGCACCGCTTCCGCGCGGCCCGGGCGCTCCAGGGGGACTTCAAGTTCGCGCTGTCCGGCACGCCCCTGGAGAACAACCTGGGCGAGCTGTGGGCGCTCTTCGCCGTCGTCTTCCCGGGCCTGCTGGGCAGCCTGGAGGCCTTCCGCGCCCGCTTCGCCGCGCCGATTGAACGTCAGGTGGATCCCACCGCCGCGCCCGCGCTGGCCCGGGTGCTCCAGCCGTTCCTCCTGCGTCGCACCAAGGCGCAGGTGGAGGCCCAGCTTCCGCCGCGCACCGACGTGCACGTGCCCGTCGTGCTGTCCGCGCCAGAGTGGACGCTTTACGAGGACGCGCGGCTGGCGGCCCTGTCGGACCTGGAGACGCGCAAGCCGAAGCTGAAGGAGCAGGAGCGGCGCATCGAGGTGCTGGCCGCGCTGACGCGGCTGCGGCTGCTCGCGTCCCACCCCCGGCTGTACGACCCGGTGTCCAAGCTGGAGTCCTCCAAGCTGGAGCGCTTCATGGAGCTCATCCAGGAGCTGCGCGAGGAGGGGCACCGTGCACTCGTGTTCAGCCAGTTCACGTCCCACCTGGCGCTGGTGCGCGAGGTGCTGGACGCGCAGGGCATCGCCTACGAGTACCTGGACGGGCAGACACCCGCCGGAGCGCGGGCCGACCGCGTGCGCGCCTTCCAGGAGGGCGACGCACCCCTGTTCCTGATCTCCCTCAAGGCGGGAGGCTTCGGCCTCAACCTGACGGCCGCCACCAGCGTCATCCACCTGGACCCATGGTGGAACCCGGCCGTGGAAGACCAGGCGTCCGACCGCGCCCACCGCATCGGGCAGCAGCGGCCCGTGACGGTGTACCGGCTGGTGGCTCGTGGGACCATCGAGGAGCAGATGCTCGCGCTCCATGAGCACAAGCGCGCCCTCGTGGCCGGCGTCCTGGAGGGCAAGGATGCGGCCGGGCGCCTGTCGACGCAGCAGCTGCTGGGGCTGCTCGCGCAGCGACTGCCGACCATCGACGTCGAGTCCGACGCGTCCAAGCACTGAGCCGGTTCCGGAGGAGGCTTCCCTGGGTTTTTCCCGGGGCCTTCGCACACCTGAACCGGCACTGAACAAACATTGAGGTAGTTTCGCGCTGCCTTTGGACTGAACGGTCGAGCAGTCCTGGGTTTCTGATCGCGCATGCCTACATGCAAGGGCGATCAGGTGGGGGAGGGTGGCAGCCTCCCAGGAGATCCAAGATGTAGGGAAAGCCGTGTCAATCCGCGCGCTGAACCGGCGTTGCCTACATGATCGGATTATCAGTGAGTCGGCGCCAACACCAAGACATATCAAATATCAAACATGTATCAATCATTGCTCATTAAATCCAGACAGAGGATGCAATTGATTGCATTGATATGCGTGATATTTGATGTTTCACGGCGGGTTCAGGGGGAAGAAGTGCCCGATGGGGCCGTTCCCGTGGCCCACGGCGAGCGGGTAGCGCAGCGCGGCCGTGACGTACTCCTTCGCGAGCCTCACGGCCTCCAGCGGCGCGCTGCCCAGGGCGAGCCGCGCGGCGATCGCCGCGGACAACGTGCACCCCGTCCCGTGCGTGTTCGGCGTCTCCACGGGCTCGATGGCGAGCGTCTCCAGGTGCTTGCCGTCGAACCACACGTCGGTGCCTCGCAGCGCGCCCTGCATGCCGCCGCCCTTCACCAGCACGGCACGGGGGCCCAGCGCGTGGATGCGCCGGGCCGCCTCGCGCATGTCCTCCAGCGTTTCGATGTCCATTCCCGCGAGCAGCCGCGCCTCATGGCGGTTGGGCGTGAGGATCGCGGACACAGGCAGCATCCGCGCCCGCAGCGCCGCCACCGCCGCGTCGTCGATGAGCTGCGAGCCCGCGCGCGACACCATCACGGGATCCACCACCACGGGCCCCATGGGGAGCAGGCCCATTTGATCCGCCACGGCCTCGATGATGCCCCGGTGGGCCAACATGCCCACCTTGACCGCGTCCACGCGCATGTCCGACGCCACGGCGGACACCTGCGCGGTGACGGATTCGGGCGGCAGCAGGTCCACGCGGGTCACCCCGCGCGTGTTCTGCGCGGTGATGGCGGTGAGCGCGCTGGTGCCGTGGACCCGGTGGAAGGAGAAGGTGCGGAGGTCCGCCTGGATCCCCGCGCCACCGCCGCTGTCCGAGCCGGCGATGGTGAGGGCGATGGGGACAGGGAAGGGCGTCATGGCGCGGCATCCTACCGGGGCCCGCCCGCTTCGCGTCCCGGAAGTAGCGCGCGCCTGCGTGCTTCAGGGCCTCAGAACTGGCCCTGGCGCGCCTGCTCGAAGCCCACGCGGTGCTTGAGGTACAGCGTGTCCAGCATGTGGTTGCTGATGGGGTTCGCGTTGCCGTCGGTGAAGCGGTGCACCACCGCGCCCTTGCCCGCGTCCTTGATGAAGGCCAGCGGATCCACGGAGCCGCCCAGGCCGGTAAGCGTGGGCACGGGGTCCGCGTTGTTGACGTAGTGCACGTACTTGGGGCCGTCCGGGTACGTCGTGGACGCGGCGCCGAAGGTCTCCACGCTCAGGTGGCCCATCTTCGCCTCGACCTGCGCGGGGGACAGCCCGTCTTCGATGCGCAGCCGCTTCGCCACGTCGTTGAGCGCGCGAGCGGTGATGAGGCCGCCCTGGCTGTAGCCCACCAGGTGCACGTCGCGGCCGGCCTTCAGCTCCGAGTAGAGCGTGTCCGCCAGCGTGTCCACGGCGGGGTTCTTGCCCTTGTCCAGCTTGTCCGTCACGCACTGGGCCAGGTCCTTCACCAGCCCTTCCGTCGCGTTGTGGATGCCCACCACCTTCGCGCCGGACGAGTCCGCCAGCGCCTGCATCTCGTTCACCTGCCCCGGCGTCGTCGTCATGATGCCGTTGACGTAGAGGATCGTCTTGTCGGGGTTGGGGTTGTTCTTCGGCGTGACGCCCGGAACGTCGCCCAGCTTCGTGCTGGAGGGCAGCGTCTTGCCGCCCGCGCCCACGAACATGCCGTCCTGCGCGCGGTCCGGCTTCGGGCCGCCGAAGAGGCTGGTGACCTCGCGCACCGTGGTGGCCTCGAAGACGCCCATGCCCATCTCGACGAAGCGGGGGATGTCCTTGATGCCACCCACCACCGCGTCGATGACGCCGCCCAGCAGCCCCTGGGTTCCCGCCTGCTTCGCGGCCGCCTGAGGCACCACGGTGTTCCGCTGGGCCGGGGAGGACTCGAAGGAGGACTTCTGGAAGGCGGGCTGGTGGGGCGCGGGCTTCGTGGCCGCCAGCGGCTCCGTCGTCTTCCGGGGAGAGGGGGGCACGGCGAGGGGACGGGTGCGGTCGATCGTGCTCATGAAAACCTCCAGCCACCGGGGGACGTGGGCTCAGGTAGGTTATCAGCGCCCTGCCCGGGAAGTTGCGTGTCCATGCCCGCGCCCCCGGGATTCCACCCCACGTCCCTGACGCATCAGGACAATTCCAGACAGCACCCAGCCATCAGCGCCGGGTGACGTGGATGTTGAAGTCGCCGGTGCCCAGGGTTCCCCACAAACGCAGCCAGAGCGGGAGGAACGCCTCGGTGCCCCGGGCGGTGGTGATGTCTCCCAGGTCGATGACGTGCTTCCAGCCGAAGCCCTCCGTGAGCAGCTGCTTCACGCGGGCCTTGGCGTCCGCGTCGTTGCCAGACACGAAGACGTCGTGATCTCCGGGCACGCGCGAGGGATCCACCATCACGTGGCAGTTCATGGTGTTGAGCGCCTTGACCACCTTGAGGGACGGGAAGGCGCGCTGCAGTTGTTCGCCCAGCGAATCCGTGGGGGCGGTGGACAGCACCGGCGGCATGCCCTTCGTGAAGTCGAGCGGGTTGGACACGTCCACCAGCACCTTGCCGCGCAGGGCCTCCTCGCCCGCGGCCTTCAGCACGTCCAGCGAGGCATTGCCCAGCGTGGCGTTGAAGAGCAGCTCCGAGAACGCCGCCGCGTCCGCGAACGTCCCCTGCGACGCCTTGCCCCCGGCCTTCTTCACCCACGCCGTGGCCTTCGGATTGTCCGCGGTGCGCGAGCCCATCCGCACCTCGTGGCCCAGTGCCACCAGCTTGCTGCCCAGCGCTTCACCCACCATGCCCGTGCCCAGGATCGCGATCCGCATGTCGACTTCCTCCGTGTGGACACCACGTTAATCGTCAACCCCGGGGTGGGGTGAGCACCCGGAAGTTGAACCATCGTCAACTCCGGGTTGACAATCTGGCCCATGGACCTGTTCACCGGGGTGTTGCCGTTCCTCCACGTCGCGGAGGAGCGGAGCTTCCGCAAGGCGGCGGAGCGCCTGGGCGTCACCGTGGCGGCGGTGAGCAAGGCGGTGCGGCGGCTGGAGGAGGAGCTGGGCGCGAGGCTCCTGGAGCGCACCTCGCGCCACGTGGCCCTCACCCCCGAGGGCGCGGCGTTCCTGGAGCGCGCGAAGGAGGCGGTGGCGCAGCTCCGGGCGGCGCGGGAGACGGTGTCCCAGGCCCACCTGGCGCCCCGGGGACCGCTGACGGTGACGCTGCCCTTCATCCTGGGGCCGGTGCTGTTGCCGCGACTGGCGAGGCTCCAGGCGCGTCATCCCCAGCTCACGTTGCACGTGCGGATGAGCGACCGGCTGAGCCGGTTGGTGGAGGAACAGGTCGACGTGGCCATCCGGCTGGGGGACCTGGAGGACTCCAGCCTCGTGGCGCGGCGGCTGTTGCGCACGCGCTGGATGACGCTCGCGTCACCGACCTATCTGGCGCGGCACGGAACACCGGAGCGCCCGTCCGACCTGGAGCACCATGCGTGCCTGAAGTTCGTGGATCCGCGCGGGCTCACCCGCGAGTGGCGTTTCCTGGAGGCTCCGGGCGGCGCGGAGGCCGTGGTGCGCACGCGCGCCTCCATCGACGTCGATCACGGCCCGGCGCTGCTGGAACTGGCCGCCGCCGGGGCCGGGCTCTGCCAGGTGCTGGACTTCATGAGCGATGCGCGGATGCGGGAGGGCACCCTGGTGGAGGTGCTCGCGGATCACGCGGCGCAGGGGCCGCCGGTCCACGCGCTGTGCCTGCCGGGACGTCAGGCCGTGCCCCGCGTCCGCGCGCTGCTCCAACTGCTCACGGAGGAGCTGCGCCTCACGGCGTGGTGAGCGGAACCTTGGCGCCCGCCAGCGCTCGGGCGGTCGCCGCGTCTCCGGCCTCCACTTCCGGAAGGGGAGCCTCCACGGCGGCTTCGTTGACCTCCTTGTAGAACCGGCGGCCGAAGACGACGCCCAGCACCAGCGAGACGACCATGCCCACCGCGGCCACCGCCGTCATCACCGTGCGGCCCTGCGCCAGCCCGCTGCCGAACTGCGCGGTGAGGAAGGTGCCGGGGATGGTGCCCAGCACCACGCCCAGCACGGAGGGCCAGAAGCGCGCGCCGCTCGCCGCGCCCGCCGCCAGCATGATGTCCGTGGGACACAGCGGGTTGATGCACGCCAGGAACGTGAACTGGAAGTCGTGGCGCTTCGCCGCCTTGGCGATCGCCGGATACTTGCTGCCGGCCAGCCGCTGCATCGGCCGGGTGCCCAGCTTGCGGGCAAGAAAGTAGAGCAGGGTGGCGGACAGGAAGCTGCCCGTTAGTGAATAGAGGGTTGCTGCGAGCGTCCCGAACATCATCCCACCCACCGCGGTGAGGACCTGTCCGGGCAGCAACGTCAGGGGCCGGATCGCCAGGAAGCCCACGTAGGCCAGGGGCGCGTAGTCGCCCAGGGGCAACAGCAGCTCGCGGATGGTGCGCTGATCGATGAAGTCCGGCCCCAACAGCCGGAGCATCACCAGACCGCCGATGGACACGACCATGGGTGCGAGGATCCGCAGCCAGGTCGACACCGCACTCCTGCCACTCGCCACCGCAACCTCCCCCAAGAGCGCCGGACGGTTGTGTCAGGCGTTGCGCACAAGGTGGGAACCGAGCAGGGAATCGGCAATGTGATCCGAATTGTTGTGAACAATGAGAGCGTCCTGCCGGGCAATCACCCGTCCAGTCCGGACGCCCAGCGTCCTCGACAAGCGCGCGGAATCCTTGGGGATTATGCATGCAATGTCAGGACAGAACGGCTGGCGGTGTACGGAGCTTGCTTGCATCGGGGCGCTTCCGTCCCAAGGTTTCAGGCAAGGGACACCGAGGCGCGGACGGGGTTGGTAGTCACCGAGAGGAGATACGGACATGTCGGACAAGGACAACAAGGGCAGCATGACGGTGGCCGAGGCGGGGCGTAAGGGCGGCGAGACGGTCCGCAACGAGCGCGGTCGCGAGTTCTACGAGACCATCGGCCGCAAGGGCGGCGCCACGGTGAAGGCAGAGCGCGGTCGCTCCTTCTACGAGGAGATCGGTCGCAAGGGCGGAGAGACCGTCAAGGCCGAGCGCGGTGCCAAGTTCTACGAGGAGATCGGCAAGAAGGGTGGCGACCGCGTCAAGGCCACCCGGGGACCGAACTTCTACGAGGAGATCGGCCGCAAGGGCGGTCAGAAGGTCAAGAAGCTCATCGAGGAAGGCAAGCGCGCGGCGCTGGCGGCGAAGAACGCCCAGGAAGCCGCCGCCGCGGGCGGAGCCGCACCCCAGCAGGAGGGGGCCGCTCCCGTCACGCCGCCGGAGCCGACCACGCCCGGCAACGAGTAACGGGGGACAGGACGCGCGCTCTTCCGGTATGAGGGTCGCGTGTACCTGGTCATCACGTTCCTCGAGCAGGTGGAGACGACCGAGCGGGCGATCGGTCGGCTCCGGGAGTTTGGCATCCCGGAGCCGCTGGTCATCCGGGCGCGCAGCGCGGCTGCCGCCCTGTCCGCGGAGGTGCCGGTGTTCGCCGGCCTGCGCAGCCTCGCGCTGGGCGCGGACGAGGACCGCATCGTGCTCGTGAGCGTGCTGCCCACCCTCCCCGCGGAGGAGATGGAGCGGCTGCTCCAGCGCGTGCAATTGGAAATGGACGCGGACGATCCGCCCATGGGTCGCCTGGTGGCCCTGCCCGTGCTGGCGGCCCCCACCCACCGGCGTTGATGACGCGCGGGGGCGCGCGGGTGTAAGCACCCCTGGTGCAAGCGCTGCTCGTCTTCCTCATCGTCGCGGCGTTGTCGCTGCTCGCGTCGAGCCGTTCGCTGCTCGACCCGGCCCGCTTCCCGGCCCTGGCGCAGCTGGCGGCGAGCGGCCTGCTGTTCCTCATCTTCGGTGCGCTGCTGGGGCCGTCCCTGCTGGGCGTGCTCACCGCGCGCAACCTGGACTCGCTCCGGCCCCTGGTGGCCCTGGGGCTGGGGACGGGGGGCGTGCTCTTGGGACTCAACCTGGAGCCCCGGCTCTTGCGCCTGTTGCCCCGGCCCGTCTACGCGGCGGCGGTGGCGCACGCGGGCACGGCCTTCCTGTTCGTGGCGCTGCCCCTGTCGGTGCCGCTGGTGCTGTCCATGGGCCTGCGTCCCCTGGTGGCGGTGGGCGCGGCGGCGCTGTTGGGCGCGGCGGCGAGCCTGTCCTCGGGCCACTTCGCGGTGCTGGGCTACCGCAACGGGCGGCTGGAGCGCTCGCGCGGGCTGGGCGTCGCGCTGCTCACGATGATGGACGACGCGGTGGGGCTGGGCGTGCTCGCGCTGGGGCTCGTGCTGGGCGCCACCGGCAACGCGGCGGAAGGGCTGGGCCTCTTGGGGCTGGCGCTGCTGCTGGGCGTGGCGTGCGGCGCGCTGCTGGCCTTCCTCACCCATTCGTTGAAGGACCCGGCGGAGCAGACCACGGTGACGCTGGGCATGGTGGCGCTGGTGGGCGGCGCGGCAGCGTACCTGCGGCTGTCGGCCCTGCTGGCCGGCGTGGCGTGCGGCGCGACGCTGGCGCTGATGGGCGGACGCACGGCGGAGCGGGTGGCCCGGGCGCTGTCGCGGGTGGAGCGCCCCACGTACCTGGTGCTGGTGTTCATGGTGGGCTGTCACCTGCACGCGCGCGACCTGGCGGCCTGGGCGCTCTTGCCCGCGTTCGTGGGCCTGCGGTTCGTGGGCAAGGTGCTGGGCGGCCACTTCGCGCAGCGGCTCACGCGGGGCGTGCTCGATCTGCCCCCGCAGTTCGGCTACGCGCTCATCGCCCAGGGCGGCCTCGCGCTGTGCATCGTCGCGGAGTACGTGCTGCTGGTGCCGGGCTCGCTGTCGCAGCGGGTGCTGGACGTGGTGGCGGTGGGCGCGGTCGTCAACGAGATGCTCGCGCACGGCGCCTTCCGGCACGTGCTGGGCGCGGAGCAGATGCCCCGGAAGACGGACGCTCCGCCCGCGGCCCCTGGCGATGCCCCGGGCAGTGACGCGGGGGTGGCGACGTGAAGGGGTCCGTCTTCCGGCTGCTGCTGCTGGTGGCGCTGCTCGCGGCCATCACCCAGGCCCAGGCGATGCGCGCGGACGCGGGCACGCCCGTGCTGCTGGCGGCGGGCGCGCTGCTGTTGTGCGGCCTGTTCGCGGGCAAGGTGGCCAAGGGCCTGGGCCTGCCGCGCCTCACCGGCTACCTGCTGGTGGGCGTGGCGGTGGGGCCCTACGCGCTGGGCTTCATCCCGGGCGCGGGCGTGAAGGGGCTGGAGCTGGTGAAGGGGCTGGCGGTGAGCCTCATCGCGTTGGTGGCGGGCACGGAGCTGCACCTGGGCCTCCTGCGACGCGTGGGCGCGCGCGTGGCCCTGCTCTGCGCGGCGGTGTGCGGGGCGACGTTCGTGGTGTGCTTCGGGGCGACGTTCGCGCTCAAGCCATTCCTGCCGTTCCTCGCGCCGCTGACGCTGCCCCAGGCGCTGGCGGTGAGCGCGCTCCTGTCCACGGTGATGGTGTCGTTCTCTCCCACGGTCACCATCGCCATCGTGCAGGAGACGTCCGCCAAGGGCTCGTTCACGGAGTTCCTGATGGCGCTGGTCATCATCGGGGACCTGTTCGTGATGGTGGCCTTCGGGCTGGCGGCGGGCATCACCCGGGCGACGTTCGGCGACGGGCTGGACGTGGCGGCGCTGGTGGGC
>NZ_RAWD01000150.1:0-22674 GCF_003612065.1 Corallococcus sp. CA047B | reverse complement strand
GCCTCCGCCCCCCTGGCTCCGGCCACCCTTCCGCGCATCCCGGAGTCCTGTGGGGGGAAGCGGGGCCGCTCGCGGATGGACCTGGAGCGCCTGGACCGCATCGTCACGCTCACCGCGGAGCTGTCCGTCGCACGCGGCCGGATGACGCAGTTCCTGGCGCGCGCGGAGGACTCGGGCGCGAGTTGGGAGGATGCGCTCGCCCAGCAGCGGGAGATGGATCCGCTCTTCGAGGAGCTGCAGGAAGAGGTGATGAAGGTCCGGATGGTCCCCGTGGGGCCGCTGTTCCGCCAGCACCTGCGCACGGTGCGCGACCTGGCGCGCTCCCAGCACAAGCTGGCCCTGCTGGAGCTGGAGGGCGAGGACGCCACCCTGGACACCGCGGTGCTGGACGCACTGCGGGATCCGCTGCTCCACCTGCTGCGCAACGCCCTGGATCACGGCATCGAGTCCCCCGATGAGCGCCGGGCCGCGGGCAAGGACCCCCGGGGCCACCTGCGGCTGCGCGCCTACCATGACGCCGGCAGCGTCGTGGTGGAGCTGTCCGACGACGGCCGGGGCATCCAGCGCGAACGGGTGCGCGAGCGCGCCCGGGAGAAGGGGCTGGTGGCGGCCCCCGAACGGCTGCGCGACGACGAACTGCTGCGCCTCATCTTCGAGCCCGGCTTCTCCACCGCCGCCGCGGTGACGGAGCTGTCCGGACGCGGCGTGGGCATGGACGTGGTGCGCCGTGACATCGAAGCGCTGCGCGGCTCCGTGTCCGTGCAGAGCCAGGAGGGCAAGGGCACCACCCTGACCCTGCGCCTGCCCCTCACGCTCGCCGTCATCCAGGGCTTCGCCATGGGCGTGGGCGACCAGGTCTACGTCGTCCCCATCGAGGGCGTGCAGGAGTGCATGGAGGTCCCCGCGGAGGAGCGCGACTCGGGCGCTTCCGGCGTCCTGTCGCTGCGCGGCCAGCCGCTGCCCTACCTGCGGCTGCGCCAGGTCTTCTCCCTGGGCGGCGGCATGCCGGCCCGGGAGAACGTCGTCGTGCTGAAGCACCCGGATGGCGTGGTGGGGCTGGCGGTGGATGAACTGCAGGGGGAGGGACAGCGCGTCATCCGTCCCCTGGGCAAGCTCTTCCAGGGCATCCCCGGCATCTCCGGCTCCACCATCCTGGGCGACGGGCGCGTGGGCCTCCTGCTGGACACGCCCTCCCTGGTGCGAAGGGCCATCCACCGCGAAGCTGGTCTTCGCCTTCACCGCGATGGTCGCCATCATCATCGGCATCGTCACGGTGGTCTATTCGACGCTCGACAAGGTCGCGACCTCCGCGGTGGGCGACACGGAGAGCCAGCAGATGATGATCGCCGTGCGCACCCTGGAAGGGGACATGGCGGACCTGGAGACAGGGCAGCGCGGCTTCCTCATCACCGGCGATGACAAGTTCCTGGAGCCCTACAACCAGGCCCGGCTGAGCGTGTCCCAGAACATCGACCGCATCCGCGAACTCACCCAGCGCGACCGCCGCCAGCAGGACCGCCAGCAGGAGATCCGCGACCTGATGCAGCAGTGGATCACCCAGCACCTGGAGCCCCTCATCGCCCAGCGCCGGGACGTCAACGCGGGCCGCGGGGAGCTGGCCCAGCTCATCGCGGTGGAGCAGGCCGCGCGCGGCAAGCAGACCGCTGACCGCATCCGGATGATGCTGACCAAGCTGGCGGACGACGAGGCGGCCCTCCTGCTCGAGCGCACCACCCGGACCTCCGCGATGGCGCAGGACCTGTACAACGTCATCATCACGGGCGGCATCGTGGGCGTCGTGCTCGCGGGGCTGCTCTCCTTCCTGCTCACCCGCAGCATCGTGCAGCCGCTCACCGAGGCCGTGAAGGTGACGACGCAGGTCACCGCCGGCGACCTCACGGCGAACATCACCGCCCGGGGCACCGACGAGACGGGCCGGATGATGGGCAGCATGCGGGACATGATCCAACGGCTGTCGGGGGTCATCAGCGAGGTGCGGGGCGCGGCGGGTTCGCTGTCGTCCGCGTCGCTCCAGGTGGCCTCCGCGGCGCAGGGCCTGTCCCAGGGCACCAGTTCCCAGGCGGCCTCCGTGGAGGAGACCACCGCCAGCCTGGAGCAGCTCAACGTGAGCATCCGCCAGAACTCGGAGAACAGCCGGGAGATGGAGCAGACGGCCGTGAAGGGCGCCCGGGACGCGGAGGAGAGTGGCCGGGCGGTGAAGGAGACCGTGGAGGCGATGAACGCCATCGCGGAGCGCATCTCCATCGTGGAGGAGATCGCCTACCAGACGAACCTGCTCGCGCTGAACGCCGCGGTGGAGGCCGCGCGCGCCGGGGAGCACGGGCGGGGCTTCTCCGTCGTCGCCACGGAGGTGCGCAAGCTGGCCGAGCGCAGCCAGAAGGCCGCGAAGGAGATTGGCGGACTGGCCACCTCCAGCGTGAAGGTCGCCGAGCGCAGCGGCCAGTTGCTGTCCGAGCTGGTGCCCGCCATCCGCCGCACGTCGGAGCTGGTGCAGCAGGTGACCAATGCCTCGCGGGAGCAGTCCATTGGCGTGTCGCAGATGAACCGCGCCATGACGCAGGTGGATCAGGTGACCCAGCGCAACGCCTCCGCCGCGGAGGAGCTGTCCTCCACCGCGGAGGAGATGGCCACCCAGGCGGAGTCCCTGCTGCAGATGATGACGTTCTTCCGGCTCGTGGAGGGCTTCGGCTTCAACGCGTCCTCCGCCCCGTCACGTCCCATGGCCTCCCGGCTGCCCGCCTCGCCCGCCCGGGGACTGCAGGCCGCGGCGCAGGGGCCGCTCGCCTCCGCCACGGCCCTGTCCCGGCTCCAGAACGGCGCGGAAGCCCCGACCCAGCAGGACTTCCAGCGGTTCTAGGGGAGAGACGCCCACCATGAACCAACCCATCGAACCGGGCAGCGGCGGCCGGTCCAGCTACCTGAGCTTCATGCTCGCGGGCGAGGAATACGCCGTGGGCCTCCTGCGGGTGCGGGAGATCATCGAATACCGCCCCGTCACCCGCGTGCCGGGGATGCCCGCCGCCGTGCAGGGGGTCATCAACCTGCGTGGCAGCGTGGTGCCCGTCGTGGACCTGGCCGTGAAGTTCGGGCTCCCGGCCCGGCCCATCACCCGCTGGTCCTGCTTCGTCATCGTGGAGGTGTCGCTCGACGGCCAGCAGACGGTGCTGGGGCTGCTCTGTGACACCGTGCGCGAGGTGCTGGAGCTGGGGGCCGACGACATCGAGCCTCCTCCCGCCTTCGGCACCCGCGTGCGGCTGGAGTTCCTGCGGGGCATGGGCCGCCATGGCGACACGTTCATCCTGCTGCTGGACCTGGACCGGCTGCTGTCATTGGAAGAGCTGCTGCGGCTGACCACCGCCGCCGAGGAGCTCCCTGCCGCCGCGCCCGTCGCCGCGCCCGCCCCGCTTCCGGAAGCACCGGGCAACAGGTGAGGGGATGAGCGGGCACGAGCCATGGGCGCAAGCGTTGCCTCCTTCGCTGTCGCACTCGGAGCTGATGCTGTTCCAGCACCTGGTGGAGGCGGAGACGGGCATCCACCTGTCCATGGCCAAGAACGCGCTGGTGGCGAACCGCCTGTCCCGGCGCCTGCGGGAGCTGGGGCTGAACTCGTTCGCCGCGTACCACGCGTACGTCACCTCGCGGGGGAACGAGGCGGAGAAGGTGCGGATGCTCGACAGCCTCTGCACCCACGAGACGTCCTTCTTCCGCGAGTCCCGGCACTTCGACCTGCTGCGCGACCACGTCTTCCCGGAGTGGGCCGCGCAGGGCGCGCGGGGCTTGCGTCCCCGCAGCCTGCGCGTCTGGAGCGCCGGGTGTTCCACCGGCGAGGAGCCGTACTCGCTGTCGATGGCGCTGCTGGAGGCGTTCCCCCCGGACTCCGGCTGGCATCTGGAGGTCGTCGCCACGGACCTGTCCACGTGGGCCGTGCAGCGCGCGGAGGAGGGGCTGTGGAACCTGGAGCGCTCCCGGACCATCCCGCCCATGCTCCTGCGCAAGTACATGCTGCGCGGCGTGCGCAGCCAGGAGGGATTGATGCTGGCGGGCCCGGAGGTGCGCCAGCCCCTGCGCTTCGCCCGCGCGAACCTGCATGACCCGGCCACGTGGCCCACCGGGAGGTTCGACATCATCTTCTGCCGCAACGTGCTCATCTACTTCGGCGCGGAGGCCCGCGTGCGCGTCATCCAGGGGCTGCTCGAGCGCCTTCCGGAGACGGGGTACTTCTTCCTGGGACACGCGGAGAGCCTGATCGGCATCACCGCGGCGGCCCGCTCGGTGAGCGCCAACGTGTACACGCCCCGCCCGGGGCCCGCGGCGCCGTCCCGCGAATGAGCGGCGTCAGCGCGCCCCGATGCGTTTCAGGAGGCTGTCGACCACCGCGGTGACCCGGAGCTGATCCATCCAGTCATCGAGTTCGCTCAAGCCCGTGAACGCGGAGAACCGGCGCAGCGTGTCGGCGGCCTGGTAGGCGGTCTTGAGGCCGAGCAGCTCGAACAGGTGCGGCTGGCCCTTCTGATACAGCGCCGCGTCCAGGCGCTTCCAGGGCTCCAGCTCCGAGGGTTCCGTGAGCGGCCAGATGTCCGCGCGGGGCGCCCTGGAGCCCACCCGGTCCAGGATGGCGTTGGCGGCCCGGCGGCCCCCTTCACACGCGCCTTCCATGGTGGCCAGGTCCGTGTGGGTGCGCACGTAGTCCCCCGCGAGGCACAGGTTGGGAATCGCGCTGGCCGCTTCGGGACGCGCCTCCCAGGAGCGTGGGGGGTGGACCAGCAGCCGCGACGGGTTGGCCGGCGGCAGGCCGGCGCTGTAGTCGAGGTCGGCGTCCAGATGGAACGAGTGCAGCAGGGCATCCGTCAGGACCTGCTCGACGACGTCCCCGCCGTTGAGCGCCGCCTTGAGCTGTCCCCAGACCTCGGTCTTGATCTCCTCCGGGGAGCAGTCCTTGGCCCGCTTCGGCACGAAGGTGCCGGGCGTGTCCCAATCCGAGATGTCGACGGAGAGCAGCCCGCCGACCTGCCCGTCCCCGAACTGGCCGCGGAACAGTCCCAGCTCGCGCCAGAACTGCGGCTGCGAGATGGACGTCAGCGCCCAGGGGGAGTCCGGATAGAAGATGTGGCCGCGGACCAGGGGCACGTCCTCGTACAGGAAGAACTGGATCCCCACCATCCACGCCACCAGTTGTTCCACGTCCGCCTGACGCAGGCGCGCCAGCGCAGGGTCCAGCGCGGCGAGCTCCGGTGTGATGAGCGCGTGCGCCGCCTCGACGGGCACCGCGAGCACGTAGTGGTCGGCGGTGCGAGGCCCGCCCTGGTCGAAGCGTGCTCGGGAGATGCGTCCTTCGGACACGTCGAACCCGGTGAAGCGGACGCCGGCGTGGAACTGGACGCCCAGGCCGCGCAGGTGGGTGACCCATGGCTCGAGCCACATCTGGCTCGTGGGGCCGCCCATCGTCCGGTCGTTGTTCACCCCGCTGGAGGCGAAGTCGAGGAGCAGCTGCATGGTGATGGTGCCAAGGGTCCGCGCCGAGCCTCGGCGTGGATCCATGGCGACCATCGTGCGTGGCACCGCGCGCAGCTGGCGCTGGAACTTCGCGGAGTAGCGGTCGCCCTGCGTGTAGTCCCACCACGACAGCTTTTCGTACTGTCCCATCCGGCGCTCGTCGCTCGATGAGAGGAATTGGAGCATCTTGAGGCCGAACAGGCCGCCGTCGGTCGGTTCGAAGTCGAGCTTCTGGAAGAACAGCTCAAGGGCCTCCAGGACTTCGTAGGGCTTGTCGAGCCGACGCCGGGAGAAGCGGAACCACGTGTCTTCATCAATCAGGGCGATGGCGCTCTCGGTGGTCGCCTTGAGGTGCTGGTCGACGGTCCGGCCCGGCGCGCCTGCGGCGGGAGTCCGCTGCATCTGGTCAATCACATGGCGATAGAAGCGGGGGTAGAAGCGGAAGCCGTGCTCACCGGGCAGCGCACGCCGGTTCCCCGTGCCGGTGCCGGGCACCGGCTGTGAGCGGGCCTTGCCGCCCCAGGTCGCCCGCGAATCGAAGACATGGACCTTGAAGCCGCGTTCCACCAGCTCGTGCGCGGCCGTGAGGCCCGCGATACCACCGCCTACGACGATGACATCCGGCATGCAGCACCCCTGGTCCCGCGGTTGGTGCCAACGATGAAGTCGACCGCCATCTTCGCGGCGTGGCGGTGGCACCTCCAGGCGGCCACGCCGCCTCTGTCGCGCGGCATGCGGATGGCCTCATGGACAGGACAGAGGGTGGCCCCCCGGGACGATGGACGTACCGCGGGAGCGGGGGCATCCGCTCCCGCGGGCTCGGGGACTACTTCACGCAGTGCAGTGCCGGGCCGGTGGCATAGGCATCCCACTGGCTCACGCTGAGGCTCGCGATGGAGGAGTTGTTGGAGGTGATGGCCTCCAGGCAGCTCACCGGCCACAGCCGCCCGTCATCCAGGCGGAAGGCGGCGGGGCGCCCGGGTGCGCCGTAGACGGGCGCTCCCGAGGTCATGGACGCACCGTAGGGGATGCGGTGGAACACGTCCGACGAGACGGCGATGGCATTGCGCGACAGGTTTTGCGCGGGCGCGGCCAGGGCGAACTGGAGCCGCACCCCGCCGCGCGCCAGCGTGAGCGGCAGGCCCGGGCTCTGGAGGAGATAGCCCTCGTACACGCGGCCCTGCGGCACCTGTTCGCACGTGCGTCCCGTCAGCAGGTCCACTCCGCCGCGGGCCAGGTTCCAGGTGTCGGGCCCGCCGGGGCCCACTGACCGGAGGATGTCCACCGGCACCGTGCCGCACGTGGAGGACGCCAGGGCGTGCTTGTCCGGACGGGACACGATGGCGGGGCCCTCGGTCCACGTGCCGCTGATGTCGAACTGGTCCACCTGCTGGCTCAGCGCGCTGTTGAAGAGGAAGACGCGGGTGCCGCTGGCGGTGGGGCCATCCACCGCGATGGCGAAGGTGTCGTTGGCGTCCATGTATTGCCAGTCCACGGAGAAAGCGGCGAGCAGGGAGTGGCGCGTGTGGTTCGCCTCCGTCCTGGGCGCGAAGCCGGTGGCGGTGAGCTCCTCGACGCCCGTCTGGAAGGTGGGGTCCGACGAGCGCAGCACGAACTGGCCCCCGCCGTTGCCGTCCACGGCGTACCCGGTGGAGTCGGTGAAGATGAGGTGGAACTTCCCGTTGATGTGCGTGACGCTCGGCTGGCCCGCGCCGTACTTGTTGGGCAGGGGACGGTAGTCCCGCGCGGGCACGATGATGGGATTGCCGCCGTTGAGGCGCGTCCAGTTGAGGCCGTCCGGACTGGACGCCACGCCAATCATCGTGGTGCCGGTGCCGTCGCCGTAGCCGCCGTAATACATGAAGTACGTCGCGTCGACGCGGATGACGGACGGGTCACAGACATGGATGCCGTCGAACTGCGCGGCGTTGCCCGTGGGGCGGAACACGGTGTTGTAGCTGTTGGCCACCGTGGAGCCGCGCGCGTGCCACGGGCCGGCCAGCGAGTCCGCCTCCGCGTAGAGGATGTAATCGCCCGCGATGCCGCCGCACCACCACATGCGGTAGACGCCGTCCTTCATCACGCTGGGCACGTAGTCATACGAGGTGCGCGAATACACCGGCGTGTTTCCACCGCGATAGTTGGTGACGGTCGCCGCCCGGGCCTCAGGAGTCAGCAGGCCGCTCGTCACGAACGCCAGGGCGAGCAGCAGGGTTGCACGTCTGGACACATCGAGTCCTTTGCTTGCGCGAGGCGGGATGGCCTTCGCTGGAAAGTAGGTCTATCAGTTAATGCATGATTTTCCATGGAGTCGGAGAGCGGAGTGTCCTAGCCTCTGGGGCTGTCAACGGAGACATCCCCCCAGCTGGAGCTTGTTGTGAAATCACCCACGGCTTTGTCCACCCCTGTCCATCAGGACGGCACCCGCGCCATCTTTCGTTCCTGTCTCACCGCTGTCTCAGCCGTCACGCTCGTCTTCTCCGTCCCGGCCTGGGCGAGCGTGACGTCCGGGGCCGCCCCGGCCGCCTCGCCGGTGGCCGCGCTGGCCACCACCGTCGCGGAGATCAACCAGCAGATCGCGGCGGCCCTGCCTGGAGGGGAGGTCGTCGTTCGCGACGGGACCTACGACGGCGCGAGCATCAACTTCACGCAGCACGGCACCGCCACGCAGCCCATCACCTTGCGCGCCCAGACGCGTGGGAAGGTCATCTTCACCGGGGCGTCCGCCCTGACGATCTCCGGTGAGTGGCTGATCGTGGATGGGTTTGTCTGGCGTGGGGCTCGGAAGCAGAACGTGATTTCGTTCAACCGCGCCAAGGACTGCGAGTTCCGGCACAACGCGCTGATTGATTCAGGCCCGGAGCCCACGGTCGCGGATGGAAGCATCAAGCTCCAGAACTCGAGCGCGCGGAACCGGCTGCTCCGCAACCGCTTCGAGAACCTGCCGGCGCAGGGGATCCGCCTCACCTGCAATGCCACGAACTGCGCGAACGTCGACAACCAGATTGCCTACAACCTGTTCTACGGCAAGAAGTCCTCCGCCGGCAGCAACAACGGGGAATCCATCCAGCTGGGGTCTGGCATCATTGGAGACGTCAAAACGGTGGGAGATTTGAGGACCGTCGTCGAGTCCAACCTGTTCGAGGACATCGCGCCGTCGGCGGAGATGATTTCAAGCAAGACGAACCACAACATCTTCCGCTTCAACACGTTCCGGAACACCGAGGACCGGCTCGTGTTGCGGATGGGCACCCACGCGGAGGTCTACGGGAACTGGTTCATCAACGCGATGGGCATCCGGGTCCACGAGTCCTTCCACTCCATCCACGACAACCACCTGGAAGGGGTCAACGGGCCGGCGATCATGCTTCCCAGCGGGAAGAAGACGGCCGACTGCTACCACTGGCCCGCGGACTCGGTGCGAATCGTCGCGAACACCATCGTGGGCACGTCCGACAACGCCATCGAGGTTGGCGGCAACAAGATGGAGTCGCCCGGCTGTACCTATTCGGAGCTGCCGCAGAATGGGTACTACGAGGAGAACATCATCGTGAACTTCACCGGGAACGCGTTCTGGCTCTACGCCCCGTCGAACCAGACGTATGTGGAGAACATCGCCTGGCCGAAGGTGGGCTCCGCGACGGGCGTTACGTTCGTGGATCCGTTGCTCATCCGGAATGCGATGGGGGCCTATACGTCGAAGCGGTTCCCGGCCCGGGGCGCGGTCATGCAGTGCCGCGCGCTGACGGTCGCTGACGTGGGGCCTTCGAGCACCTACGCCTGCAACTGAAGTTCATCCACCGGCTGCCGGATTCCGCCGGTCCGCCGCCCCTGGAGTTCGCGTGCACGCGTGAGGTGCCGCTGCCTTAGGGGCGTCTGTGTTAGGGTCCATCCCATGTCGTTGTCCATCACGGGATTGGGCCTGGTGTGCACGCTGGGCCATGGTGTGGTGTCTGGCTGTGCCGCGCTCCGCTGCGGAATGTCCCGGCCTCATCCGCTTGCTCTCCAGGTTGCCTCCACGGGAGACGAGCCTGGGGTGGAGCCCGTCGTGGGGCATCCCCTCCGGGGGCTCAGTGATGGCTTCGTGGGCCTGGGGCTGTATGGACTGCTCGCGGAGGAAGCCATTCGAGACCTCCTCGCCTACACAAAGCTCGCTCCAGACGATGAGCGTTTCTGGGAGGGCACGGGGTTGTTCCTGTGCCTTCCAGGGGCTCGAACGCCCATGCAGGAAGAGTCGGAGCTGCTTCTCCGCGAACGACTTGCTCCCCTGATCATGCGTCGAACCCGGCTGGGGATCCGTCCCGGTTCGCAGCGTGTCGTGGCTCGCGGAAACATCTCCGTGCTCGCGGCGATGGCGGAGGCTGCCGCTGCCTTTTCAGAGGGCCGGTTCCAGAGGGCACTGATCGTCGCCGTCGACAGCCTTACGCGTGACCTGGACGTCCTCGAAGCCCTGGCCATGAGCAGACGCCTCAAGACGCCGCAACATCCGGTGGGCCTGATGCCCGGAGAAGCCGCGGCGGCACTGCTGGTCGAAGGTGAAGCCGGAGTAGGGCGACCAGGAGCACGGGTGGAAGCACGCGTGGAGGCGCTTCACGTGCGCGACATCCCAGATGCGGATTTGCCCCGGGAGGGCCCACCGAACGTGCTGGGCCTCGCGGAGGTTCTTGAACGCACGCTGGAGAGGTCCAACCGGGTTGGAGACGTGTACGGCGATCTCAATGGAGAAGAGTCGCGTGCCATGGAGTGGGGCATGGCCCTGGCGCGACTTCGTGCGAGACCCGTGCTGGCCGGGGCTCGGACCCACTGGCCGGCGATCTCCCTGGGCGATACCGGAGCTGTCAGTGGCGCGATTTCGGTGGCCGCCGCCACACGTTCGTTTGTCAGGGACTACGCCCACGGAGACGAGATCCTTATATGGTCCAGGTCCGATACCGGCAGCGTGGCTTCAGGTCTCCTCATTCGCCCACGGGAGTGAACGCGCATGGCCTCCAGTGACAACCACCTGGCCTGGGACCCGAAGACGCTGAACCACACGGACCGGCCATCCGGATTCGGCTGTCTCTGGAGGCACACCCTCACGGACAACGCGGGGTGGAGTTCCCATCCATGCAACCACATGTCCAATGGCTACAAGGTGTCCCTGGCGGAGCGCAGCGCGCTCTATAACAAGGACCACCAGAAGATCGCCCAGAGGATGCGGCTGGTGGGAGAAGACTTCGGGCTGAGAAGCAAGGCCCTGAAGCGCACCTGGAGGCGCTTCCCTGACAGCGCCGGCTCGAAGCGCAAGCTCACCTTGTCGGACTTCTTCAAGAAGGCGAGAAGCTCGCTGTACTGGCTGAGTCGCGGGCCCGAAGGCTGGCACATCGGGGCGAAGCACCTGTCCCCCGTACCCAACCAGCGGCTGAAAATTGGAGGTCGCCCGCAATTCCAGCCCCGCCAGAACAACTTGCAGGGCGGCTATGGCGCCTTCTATCCGTACGAGCACAACTACCATCATCTCATCCCCATCGGTGCGGTCGAGGAATGGGTCGTTGGGAATGGCTCCCCGGGCGGGACGACACGCTCTGATCAGGTGGTGAAGATCATCCTCATCTCTCGCTGGAACATCAACAATGAGAAGAACATGATCCTGCTGCCCCAGCAGGAGTTCGAGTCACTTATCGTGGGGCTTCCGGCTCACTGCCCATGGGGCGTGCCGAAGCACGCTGTCTATCAGGCATCCCTTGAAGATCGGCTGCGCAAGTTGCGGAAGATGATTGATAAGGAACTCCGTCAAAAGGAGCATCCGAAAGAAATCAAAGTCGCTATCCTCAACGATCTGAACGCATTGTCGGAAACGCTGCTGGAGCAGGTCAAGACCATGCCGGCGGGTGCGCAGCTCACGGCCGTCATCCTCTAAGCCACGAACCATGCCCTACACCTACTACACGTTTGGACACGCCTTCGATTCTCGCGCGGTCAAAGTGGTTGACCTCCCGGACAAGGTCGAGGACTACTTTTATTTGAGCGACGGCGTCCCCATGGCGTCCTACCTACCACCGACGACCGAACTCAGTCTGTATGAAGAAGCCGGCGACATGTTCACGGACTTCATCGACAACCCGGACTGTGTGCTCTACGTCTCCCAGCGGGTGCGCGAGGTCCTTGCGAGTCGTGGACTGGTCGGGGAGGCAGTGGAGCTGCTGCCCTTCGTTCTGCTGGACAAGCGGGGCCGGCGCGTCCGGGAGTCCTATGCCATCGCCAATCCGCTGGTGAGTGTGCCGTGTCTTGATTTCGAGCGATCGAAGTATCGTCGCCGCGTTGGTCGTGCAAACGAACTCGCGGAGGTCAATCGCTTGCATCTGCGCGAGGATTCTCTTCCAGACGACGCACAGCTCTTTCGGGTCGCGGAGTACACGGAGATGATGGTGCTGCGCTCCGATCTCCTCGAAGCTTTTCAGCAGGCAGGGCTCACCGGACTCGCGGTCCATCCCGTGGGCACGCCCATCCCGGGTTAGGCCACTTCCCATGGATTCGGTGCTCGACAACCTCCTCTTCCTCTTGAGCCAGCGGATGCCCCGGCTTGAGGCGCCCTTGGCTCAGCCGGATGCGAAGCGGGTCTTGGAAACGGCTTCTCTCTGGCGGCAGTATGGCTGTGGCTTGCTGCTGTCGGAGCTGGACGAAGAGGGCTTCCGCGATGCCCTCGGACAGGCGGCGAAGCTCTACCGGGACCTGCTGGCGCGCCGGAATGGCTGCCCGGAGTCCGATCTCTACTACCTGGCACGCAGCAAGGGAGAGCCCCTCTTCGACGCGATGGCCGTGGGGGCGTGGGACCTCGCCCGGGAGATCGCGGCTGCGATGACGCCCACCTGGATGCAGCGGATGGAATCCGAAGAGGACTTCCATTACTTCGGTGCGCTCGTCGCCATGCTTCTCCAGCGCGACGACCTGGACGCGGAACTGGAGGCTTGCGAGCGCTGCCTTCAGGGTGGGCAGTCGTACCGCTTCGACGTGGTAAAGGCCCTGTCCTCCTCGGATGGAGACGCCTTCGATGCAGGCCTCCAAGGGATGATCGAGGAGCAGGCGGCCTGGATGGAGCGCCAACAGCGCTCCGGAGTCTTCGACCCCTACCAGCACAAGACGTCAGCCTTCGTCTTCATCGAGGGCGTCGCGCTGGTCCGTCTGGCGCGGCACCGGTCCCTGAAGACGCAGGAACGGTATCGTCTCATTCCTGCCCCTGCGCTCGAAGTTGATGTTGTGTAGGCCATCTCCGGGGCCGGGTTTCTTCGAGGACACGGGAGAAGCCTGGCCGGGGCGCTATGGGGTCGTCTTCGGCTTTCGCTCCCGCAATGTCTTGCACGGGTCGTCTTCCGGCATCGCGGGCGTGAACCAGACGTAGTCGTAGGGCAGGGACGCGGCGCCCACGGGGGTGGCGTAGTCCTGGGGCTTCAGGGCCTCCGGTGACACCTCCAGGATGGCCACGCTCAGCACCTTCGCATCCGAGGCCCGGCGCATCAGGTGCGCGGGCACCGCCCGGTCCTTGCGCACATGTCCGTTGCCGGTGATGAGCAGCGCGCCGTTGCCCACCGCCAGCCCCAGCAACTGGTCCGCCATCATCGCATCGCGGGCCCGCTGCGCCAGCGCCATGGGCTCCAGCATCTCCTGGGGGAGGTGTCCACAGTGGGAGCGGTCCAGCTCCTCGCGGACGGCCTTCGCCTCGGCTTCGGGCACGGGCGCGTCCAGCCGCAGCCGGGTGCGCAGCTCCACGGGCAGGGCCTCCGGGCCCTTCATCACCAGCTCACGCACCTGCGCACGGGGCAGGTTGGCGGCGACGATGGGCAACTGCGCTTCCAGGCCCGCGTTGAACACCGGCGCGTAGAGACTGAAGGGCGGCCAGCCGCTGTTCGCCCAGTCCAGGGCCTGGGCCAGCGCTTCGGCGTCATCCGGGTGCTTCTTCAGCGACGCCGCCACCGTCGACCATTGGGTGACATCCAGCATCTCGAACGCGAGCGCGGGGCGCCGGCCCGCGTGCACCGTCGCGCGGACCAGCTCCGCCTGGAGTCGGTGATGGTCCGGATGATCGTGCCGCTCCCCCAACAGGACGTACTGCGTGGAGGCCACCGCCGTGCGCAGGGCCGCCTCGTCCACGAACCTTCCACCCGCCACATCCCAGATGCGGCCCACCAGCGGGTGGTCCTGGTGCAGCGTCGCGGTCCAGGTCCTGGTGGGAGTCGGGGAAGGGGATGAAGGCGCCGCTTCCGGGGCAGGCACCTGTCGGCTGGCACAGCCTGCGGCCATCAGGAGGGCGGCGAGGAGGGAGGGTGCACGCGTCATCCCTCCATCCAACCTGGAACGGGGCCGCATTGCCTGCCCTGAAATGACAGGGCCCGCGCTCCCAGACAGGAGGCGGGCCCGCGTACCGCGAAGGGATGTCTGACAGGGTCGGACTACTTGGAGTCCACCACCAGCACCATCCACCGGTCGGTGCCGTGGTCGATGCGCACGTTGGAGGCGCCGGCCTCCTGGAGCTGCTGCACGATGCGCTCCAGGAACTGGAGGTGCTCCTGCGGCGCGTCCACGAACACGTTGCGCGAGCCCGGGCCCTTGGCCTTCGGCTTCTTCGCCGGCGCCGAACCGTTGAGCAGCTCCGGCACGGCCGCGGCCTTCAGGAGCGCGCTCGCGTCCTCCGTCGTCACCTCGGGGCGCTCGTCCTGGGCTTCCACTTCGGGCTCCTTGTGCGCGGGCGCGGCGGGGCTGGAAGACAGGTCCTTCTTCGCCTGCTCGCGCAGCTCGTTGAAGGTGCGCAGGTTGATGGTCGCGCCGAACCGGTCCTTGAAGCTCTCCAGGGCGTCCTGGCGGCTCAGGTCGGGCTGGGTGCGGAAGAGGTCGAGCAGGAACGCGTGACGCTCCTGCGACTGCTCCTGGGAGGTCCTGGGCATGGGTGTGTGGCTCCGACGGTGTTGGGTGCTTGAAAAGCGGCGCACCCTATACCCGAGCCACCCCCCCGAGCGAAAGCCAAGGGCTACGGCCGTCCGCGCGGGCCCGGACGCGGCGTGCGTCCTCCACCGCGTCCCGACGGGCGCGGCTGCACCGGACGGGGCCAGGCGTTCGTCGCCAGCCCCTGGTCCTCCCCGGCGCCATCCCCGGCACGGCGCAGGCGCGCGGCCTCCGCGGCGGACTCCGGGGGCACCAGGGCGTTGGGACCCCGGCCGATGAGGTCCGCGCGGCCCGCGAGCCGCAGCGCTTCGCGCGCCAGCGGCCAGTGCTCCGGGTTCCAGTAGAGCAGGAGCGCCTTCTGCAGCCGCTTCTCCCGCAGGCCCTTCGCCGTGTACACGGGCTCCATCTTCAGGGGGTCCAGGCCCGTGTAGTACATGGCCGTCGCCACCGACATGGGCGTGGGGATGAAGTCCTGCACCTGCCGGGGCCGCTTGCCCTTCTCCTTCAGCCACTGCGCCAGCATCACCATGTCCTCCAGCGTGGAGCCGGGGTGGCCGCTGATGAAGTAGGCGATGTCGTACTGCTCCTTGCCCGCGTCCTCGCTCGCGCACGCGAACATGTTCTGGAAGCGCTCGAAGCTCTCGATGCCGGGCTTCTTCATCTTCTCCAGCACGCGCGGCGACACGTGCTCGGGCGCCACGGACAGCTGGCCGCCCACGTGGTGCGCCGCCAGCTCCTTCACGTACTCCGGCGAGCGCTCCGCCAGGTCGTAGCGCACGCCGCTCGCGATGAAGACGTGCTTGATGCCCGGCTCCTCGCGCACCTGCTTCATCAGCGAGATGAGCGGCCCGTGGTCCGTCTGGAGGTTCTCGCACACGCCCGGGTGCACGCACGACAGCTTGCGGCAGCGGCTTTCGATGTCCTCGCTCTTGCACTTGAGCTTGTACATGTTGGCCGTGGGGCCCCCCAGGTCCGTGATGGTCCCCCGGAAGTCCCCCATGCGCCGCACCTCGCGCACCTCGCGCAGCACGCTCTGCGCGGAGCGGCTCTGGATGACGCGCCCCTCGTGCTCGGTGATGGAGCAGAAGGTGCAGCCGCCGAAGCACCCGCGCATCAGCACCACCGAGTGCTTCACCGTCTCGTAGGCGGGGATGGGCTCCTTGTACATCGGGTGCGGCACGCGGTTGAGCTTCAGGTCGTACAGCTCGTCCATCGCCACCGTGGCGGTGTCGCCGGGCTTCATGCCGGCGCCGTCCTCCAGCGGCCGGGCGGGCGGGTTCATGTAGATGGCCCGGTTGCCGTGGCGCTGCGCGATGGCGCGCGCGTTGCCGGGGTTGGTCTCCATCTGGAAGTCGCGGCTCATCACCGCGAAGGCGCGCGTGTCCGCGACCACTTCCTCATACGAGGGCAGCACCACCACCTTGTCGCGGTCCGCGGCCCGCTTCGCCGGGTCCGCTTCAAGGGCCTTCATCGCCGCGTCGTTGATGAGGTGCGCGGTGCCCCGGATGTCCTTCAGGTCCTCGATGCGCTCGCCCCGGTTCAGCCGGTCCGCGATCTCCCAGATGGGCCGCTCGCCCATGCCGAACACCAGCAGGTCCGCCTTGGCGTCGAAGAGGATGGAGCGGCGCACCTTCTCGCTCCAGTAGTCGAAGTGCGCGATGCGGCGCAGGCTGGCCTCGATGCCCCCCAGGACGACGGGCGCCTCCGGGAAGGCCTCGCGGCAGCGCTGCGCGTAGACGATGGACGCGCGGTCCGGCCGGCAGTTGGTGCGCCCGCCCGGGCTGTACTGGTCCTCCGAGCGGTTCTTCTTCTGGGCCGTCAGCCGGTTGAGCATCGAGTCCAGGTTGCCCGCCGCCACCCCGAAGAAGAGCCGGGGCTTGCCCAGCGCCTTGAAGGGCTCCGCCGAGTGCCAGTCCGGCTGCGGGATGATGCCCACCTTGAAGCCCCGGCCCTCCAGGAAGCGCGCGATGAGCACCGGGCCGAACGCCGGGTGGTCCACGTAGGCGTCGCCGCTCACGATGATGATGTCGCACTGCTCCCACCCTCGCGCCTGCATGTCGGCGCGGGTGACGGGAAGGAACGGGTGGGCGTAGCGAGGGGTGACAGAGGCCATGGGGTCCTCCCCAACGAAGCGGGGCGGGGCCACCCAACCCCATCGGGCAGGGCTCTGTCCACTGTCACGCCCGCCTGCCTCCCTGCCCCCCAGCCCCCACCCCAGAGGGCGGGTGCACCGGCAGTCGTACTCAACGCCAGACATTCCGTGCTGACAACCGCCAATTCCTTGCAAAGACAGCCCATGGGTCATTTGGGCTCCAAGTGGGTGTCTGGATACTCCGGGCCCGGGTACAGTCTTTCGGGTATTGCTAGAAAATTATGCCTGTGGCA
This sequence comes from Corallococcus sp. CA047B, assembly GCF_003612065.1. Taxonomy (NCBI): domain Bacteria; kingdom Pseudomonadati; phylum Myxococcota; class Myxococcia; order Myxococcales; family Myxococcaceae; genus Corallococcus; species Corallococcus sp. CA047B. Next base: position 5,859 of record NZ_RAWD01000150.1, on the reverse strand, counting down.
AAGAATGTTCACGGGCCCTGGCTGTCAATGTCTGGCGTCAGGTCCGTACCCACCCGCAGGCTTCGCATCCTCTGGAGACAGACATGTCACTCCTTCGTCCGCTTTCACTTTTCGCCGCCCTCGTGACGCTCGCTGGCTGTGGCACCGAAGCCCCTGACGAGGGGCCGGCCCTTGGTCAGTCCGAGGCGGCGCTGACGGGCATCGACCTGGGCGTCTCCGAGCTGGGGGTGACGTGCGAGGGCCAGGTCCTGACGGTGACGGGAGCCATCCGCAACGAGGCGCCCACGGGCATCGACCCGTCGATCGCGGGCATCTACGCCGGGGACCCGGCCCAGGGCGGCACGCTGCTGGCGACGGTGAACGTGCCCTGGCTGGTGGGCAAGGAGCGCTATCCCTTCCAGGCGGTGGTGGAGGTGCCGGAGGGGACGCAGAAGCTGTTCGTGGTCGCGGACAACTTCGGCTTCTACCCGGAGGACGACGAGCTGAACAACACCGCGTCGGTGACGCTGGCGTCTGGTGGTGGCTGCGTGGTGAACCAGCCGCCGGTGGCGCTCTGCAAGAACGTGACGGTGTCGGCGTGCGCCGCCCAGGCGTCCATCAACAACGGTTCGTACGACGTGGACCTCTTCCCGCAGGCGCTGAGCCTCTCGCAGAGCCCGGCGGGTCCCTACGCGGTGGGCGTGACGCCGGTGACGCTGACGGTGTCGGACGGGATGGAGTCGAGCACGTGCTCGGCCTCGGTGACGGTGACGAACCCGACCGCGCCGGTGGCCGGGGCGAGCAAGGACCTGGTGCTGCCGTTCTCCACCGGGGCGGAGTACAAGCAGGTGACGCTGGCGGACTGCGCGCAGCCCGCGACGGACAGCTGCGGCGTGCCGTTGGATCTCCAGCAGTCGGGCTCCATCGTCCGCATCGTGTCGGACGAGGCGGAGGATGCGCTGTCCGGGCTGCGGCTGCTGGCGTGCAGGGACATCAAGCTGAGCGCGGACCGCAAGTCGGCGCAGCTGCGCGCGGAGTCCGGCCTGCTGGGCAACGGCCGCGTGTACACGATGGTCTATGAGGTGAAGGACGCGTTCGGCAACGCGACCACCAGCACCTGCAATGTGAAGGTGCCCAGCCTCCAGGGCATCCTCTCCGTGGGTCTGGGCCCGGTGTACTGCCAGGGCACGGCGTGCCCGGCGGGCACGGGCAGCGGGTTGCTCTGCTCGCTGCTGTAGTTCCGGCACGCACCGCGGGTTCGAGGGTGGGACGGCCCGGGGATGCGCGGAGGTTCGCGCGGCCCGGGCCGTCGTGCGTGAAGGGCAGGGGGCTTCACCAGGGGTGCAGGCGTGCGAGGGAGCCACGGCGTGCGTTGACGCAGATCGGAGCCTCCCCTAGCTTGGCCGGCTTCCCGGCGCCGCCGCTTCCGAAGGTGAGGAAGGGCCACGTCGCGAACACCCCTCATGATGCGCAGGACGGACGAGGACTCGGGTCAGGGGGCGGCGCCACGGGACGAGCGTGCGCCGGATGACCTCATGCCCGTGCTCCGCGTGGAGTACGACACGGACGTCGAGGCCGGTGGGCACGTGGCCCCCGTGCTCCGGGTGCGTCCGGCGTGGCCGCCGCCGGAGGCCGGTGAGGAGGCGCTGACGTCCGGGACTGCTCGCGGGGAGGGCGCTGGCTCGGATCTCGTGCGCGAGGACCCGGCCCCGAAGGCCGCGGCTTCGAACACGCTTCGTGGCCCCTCGACTCCGGAGGCGGCATCGCACCTCATGCGCGGCGACGCGGGCATGGAGGTCTCGACCTCCGGGCTCGCGGGTGAGGGCTTCGCGCCAGCCGCCGTGTCGGGCGTCGTGCGCGACGACGTGGCCCTGAACGTCCTTCGCGGGAACACCTCCCGCCCCGCCACGCTCGACCTTCTTCGCACCGCGGCGCTGAGGCTCTCCGCGCCGAAGCCCGCGCGCGAGGACGCACCGAAGGCCATGACACGCGCCGCCCCCGCGCCGGAGCTCGAGCGCGTGGATGATGCCGCCGACATCCCCCCTCCCGAAGAAGCCCCGGCCCGGGACGTGTCCTCCTCCGGGGACGTCACCCCCGCCGAACGTCAGGCCATGCAGGCCGCCGTGTCCTCCGGCCGCCGCAGGGAGCAGTGGGTCGCGCCGATCTACCTTCCCGAGGAACTGCGCGACGCGCTCGTGGCGGAGCGCAGCCAGTACCGCGCGCAGCGACTCCAGGAAGCGCGTGAGGTGGGGCTGGCCGGGCCCGGCGTGCTGGGGCTCGTGCCGGTGCCCGCCGCGGATCCGGACTGGTCCGGTGGCTCGCTGCTCGGCTTCGTGGGCGAGGAGCTGGTCTTCGCCGGGAACATCGTCCACCTGGACTTCGAATCCGGTCGTGTCTTCGCGGCGTCGGACGCCGGTGACGACCTGGACCGCCGCGTCCTCTCCTGCGAGCGCTGGTGCTACCGGCCCTACGACTTCGCCGAAGCCCTCTGCGCCGCGGCCTCCGCCTACGAGGAGCGCGTCCCCGCGCTCACCACCGCGCTGGCCCGGGCCCGGGGCGAACCCGCCGCGTCCACGCCCTCCGCCCGCGACGCGGAGCTCATCCCGGTGGACCGGCTCTGGCGTCAGCCGTGGGGTTGCGTCTGGGGCCCTCCCGGCACCGGCAAGACGACCGCCGTCGCGGACCTCATCGCCCGGGCCCTGCGCGCGTACCCGAACGAGCGCATCCTCGCGGTGGCGCCCACCAACCGCGCCGCGGACGAGCTGGTGTTGCGCGTCAGCGCCCTCCTGGAGCGCGACCCCATCCCCCTGCGCCCGCTGGCCCGCAGCATCTTCCGGGGCGGCACCGGCGCGAGCGAGGCCCTGGCGAAGCTGCCCACCGTGGCGCTGGAGCAGAACAAGACCAGCAAGCTGCTCAACACCATCCAGGAGCGCGAACGCGAACTCACCCTGGAGCGCTCCCGGGGCGGCGCCGCGCCGGAGCTCGCCAAGATGCAGGCGGAGCTGCGCACGCTGCGCGGCCGCGTGAAGGACCCCACGCTCAAGGAGGCGGAGAAGGGCGAAAGCCCCCTCATGGTGCTCACCGTGCACCGCGCGCTCCGGCTGGTGTCGGAGCTGGAAGGGGAGGAGACCTTCCAGCGGCTCGTCGTGGACGAGGCCGGCATGGTGACGCGCGCGGCGACGGCGCTGCTCGCCCCGCTGGCGAAGCAGGTGACGCTCGCGGGAGACCCCAAGCAGATTGGCCCCGTGAGCCGCGCGGCGGAGGGCGCGGGCGGCGGCGCCCAGACGTGGCTTCGCGCCAGCGCCCTGTCCCACCTGGAGGACGCGGTGAAGGACGCGGAGCGGCCGGACGTGCTGCTCTTGCGCACCCAGCACCGCATGCACCCGGACATCGCCCGCGTGGTGAGCCACTTCTGCTACGGCGGCGCGCTGGAGGACGGCGACCTCGTGAAGGACCGGGCCCAGAAGCCCGCGCCCGTGCCCGCCTTCCCGGCGCGCGCGATGTGGCTGGTGCTGGACGGCCTGAGCCGCGACAACCGCCGCCTCACGCACGGCCGCGGCGAGACGGGCTCCGGCTACCAGCGTGAACTGTCCGCCGAGCTCGCCGTCACCCTGGCCCGTCAGGCCGTGCGCCTGGGCCTCACCGTGCTGTGCGTGACGCCCTACCGCGCGCAGGCGGCCCTGCTGCGCAAGCTGGGCAACGCGGCGGGGCTGCGCCACGACATGTTCAGCGCCTCCACCATCCACCGCCAGCAGGGCACGCAGTACGACGTGGTGATGGTGGACACGGTGGCCGGTGGCCGTCCCTTCCCGCCGCACACGCTGGTGCCCATCCTCAACGTGGCCGCCAGCCGCGCGAAGGACTACCTGCTGGTGCTCGCCTCGCGCGCGGAGGCCGGCGCTTCACCCGTGCCCCGGCGCTTCCTGTCGCTCCTGCCCCCCGTGCGCGTGCACGCGGGCACACCGCCCCGGCTGGAGCTCATCGCGTCGCAGCCACGTCCTCCTCCGCCCCCTCCGCCCCCGCTGGTGCCCGTGGGCCTGGGCGGCGAAATCGAGGGCGGCCGCGACGTGGGGCCCCTCTTCACCCAGGAGCAGGTGTCCCTCTTCGAGCGCCGCTTCGACGACGGCCACCACCTGGTGCGCGGCGTGGCTGGCAGCGGCAAGACGTACGTGCTGGCGCACTGGGCCGCGCGCTACCTGCTGGAGAACCCGCGCGCCCGGGTGCTGGTGTCCTTCTACAACCGCTCGCTCGCGCCGCTCGTGGACAAGCTGCTCGTCGAAGCGCTCACCGTGCGCGCGGGCGCGGAGAAGGTGCGGCCGCTCAAGGCCCAGGTGACGGTGAAGCACGTGGGCGCGCTGCGGCGCCTGGAGCCCCACGCCTTCGACGCCGTCTTCGTGGACGAGGCGCAGGACATGGACGCGAAGGCGCTGGCGTCCCTGCACGCGCTGGTGCGCCCCCGCGTGGGCGAGGACGGCCGCGAGTCCCGCTGCTTCCAGTTGTTCATGGACGACTCGCAGAACGTCTACGGCCAGGTGCCCATCGACACGCTGAAGGAGCAGCTGCCCGAAGGGCTGTCCTTCCGGGGCCGCACCCGCGTGCTCAAGGAGACCTTCCGCGCCACGCGCGACATCCTGGATGTGGCCTTCAACGTGGTGTTGGATCCGTTGCGCCAGCACCGCGTCACCGACCCCGGCATGCGCGAATACATGAAGGCCGGAGAGCTGGCCCGCGAACGGCTCCTGTGGCTGCCGGAGGAGACGCTGGAGGGGCTCTACCGCGTGCAGTCCACCGAGCGCGGCGGCGTGCTGCCCCAGGTGAAGGCCTTCGCCTCCAGCCCCAGCGAGGCGCGCTGGGTGGCCAAGGAGGTGGCGCGGCTGGTGCGCGAGGAGCACGTCCACCCCGGTGACATCCTGGTGGTGGCGCCCGTCATGCCCGCGTCGTTCACGGAGGCGCTGCGCAAGGCGGGCGTGCCCGCGGAGGCCTACGGCGGCAAGGGCGGGCGGGACGTGGCGGACTTCCGGGTCAGCGGCGTGGACCACGTGCGCGCCACCACGGTGTTCTCCTGCAAGGGCCACGAGTGCCCCGTCGTCTTCTTCGCGGGCCTGGAGGCCCTGGACTCCATCGAGGCGTGGATGGCGGGCGCCCGCCAGCGCACCGAGCGCGAACACGAACGCATCCGCCGCGCGATGTTCTACGTGGGGGCCACCCGCGCCATGAAGCGCCAGTACCTCACCGGCGTGCGCGGAGGCCGCTTCCTCCAGGTGGCCGCGTCCTACGTGGAGACGCTGTCCGGCCACCGCCCGGCGCCCTGAAGCAGGGCGCCCGACAGCACTACATCCGCCAGCCCGTCACGCCCGCGCGCTTGCCGAACGCCGGCTGTCCGTACACTTCACGGAAGCGGGCGCGCAGCATGTCGAACGTCTGCTGGAGATCCGCCGTCGCCGGCTTCGCCTCCGGCAACTGGCCACCCATCCGCGCGAAGCAGCGGCCCATGGCACCGTCCAGCCACTGCGTCACCGTGGCGGTGTCCTGGTCCTGCAACCGCTCGAACACGGACAGGGCGCGCTCCAGCGTCTCGCCCACCAGCTCCGTGGAGTCGATGGTGCTGCCCGCGCACAGCTTCGCGGCCCGTACCTCCAGGGCCGGACGATGCGTGCGAACGAACTCCCCGAAGGCATGCAGATTCACGATCACCATTCTTAGACCTTCGCCCCCTCGTTGTCAGAACGCGCGACAACAAAATCCTTGGCTCTCGGCTTTTATGCGTCGCGTGATGAAAAATGGTGGTGACGCTGACCCAGGGGCCACCAGGAGTCTCAGGAAGCAAGACGGCGGGGGGACTTCCCGTTGTCCGGGTGGCCTGCGAGCCTTCATGTGGGG
>NZ_RAWD01000014.1:0-64201 GCF_003612065.1 Corallococcus sp. CA047B | reverse complement strand
GGTGCCCAGGGACCGGCCGCTGCCGCTGTCCTTCGCGCAGCAGCGCCTCTGGTACCTCCAGCAGTTGGATCCTTCGAGCGGCGCGTACAACAACGCGACCACGTTCCGCCTCACCGGCGAGCTGGACATCAACGCGCTCCAGGCCGCGCTGAACGCGCTGGTGGCCCGGCACGAAGTGCTGCGCACCACGTACTCGCTCGCGGGTGACTCCGCGGTGCAGGTCATCCACCCCGCGCGGGGGTTGCCCCTGCCGATGGTGGACGTGCCCGGCGACACGCCCGAGGCCCGTCAGGCGGAGCTGATCCGCATGTGCCAGGAGCACGCCTTGCTCCCCTTCGACCTGGAGAAGGTCGTGATCCGCGCCACGCTGTTGCGCGTGGAGCCGAAGGTGCACGTGCTGGCGATGGTGCTGCACCACTCGGTGTCCGACGCGTGGTGCACCATGGTGCTCGCGCGCGAGCTGACGGTGCTCTACGCGACGATCAGCGCGGGCATGGAATCGCCGCTGCCTCCGCTGCCCATCCAATACGCGGACTACGCGGTGTGGCAGCGCGACTGGCTGGAAGGCGGCGTGCTGGAGGAGCAGGTCTCCTGGTGGAAGCAGCGCCTGATGGGCGCGCCCGCGCTGGAGATGCCCACGGATCGGCCGCGTCCGGCCGTGCAGTCCTTCGCGGGCTCGGTGTACCGCTTCCAGTTCCCAGCCGACGTGGCCGAACCGCTGCTGGCGCTCAGCCGCCGTCAGGGCGCCACGTCGTTCATGGTGATGATGGCGCTCTTCCAGACGCTGTTGTCGCGCTACTCGGGTCAGGCTGACTTCGTGGTGGGCACGCCCATCGCCGGCCGCACGCGTCCCGAGGTGGAAGGCCTGCTGGGCTGCTTCCTCAACACCCTCGCCTTCCGCTCGAAGCTGGAGGGTTCGCCGTCGTTCAACGAGCTGCTGGTCCGCGTGCGCACGCAGGCGCTGGAGGCCTACGCGCGCCAGGACGCGCCGTTCGAGAAGATCCTCGACACGCTTCAGTTGCCGCGCGACCTGAGCCGCACGCCGCTGTTCCAGGCCATCCTGAACGTGCTCAACACGCCGGAGGCCAAGGCCCAGTTGCCGTCGCTGGAGCTGAGCCCGGTCGAAGTGCCCATGGACGCGGCCAAGTTCGACCTGGGCCTGGAGGTCTGGGAGCACCGCACCGGCCTGTCCTGCCGCTTCGAGTACTCCACCGCGCTCTACGACGAAGCCACCATCGTGCGGATGGCGGAGCACCTCATCGGCATTGCCCGCGAGGCCGTCGCGGCACCGGACGTCCCGCTCGCGCACCTGCCGCTGCTGAACCCGGCCGAGCGCCAGCAGATCCTCGTCGACTGGAACGCCACCCGGGGCGAGTACCCGCGCGAGGCGTGCATCCAGGACCTCTTCGTGGCGCAGGCCGCGAAGCGCCCGGACGCCATCGCCCTGGAGTTCGGGGACACGCGCCTGACGTACGCGGAGCTGGATGCGCGCACCAACCAGTGGGCGCACCTCTTGCGCCAGCACGGCGTGGGCCCGGACGTCCTGGTGGCGGTGTGCCTGGATCGCTCCGTCGAGCTGATCGTCGCCCTGCTCGCCATCCTCAAGGCCGGTGGCGCGTACCTGCCGCTGGATGCCTCATACCCGGCGCAGCGTCTGGCCGCGATGCTGGAGGACGCGCCGCCCAGGCTGCTGCTCACCACGCGCGCGGTCCGCGTGGGCCTGCCCGTGGATGACGCCCTGCCCTCCCTCTTCGTGGAGGAGCTGCGGTTGGACGAACAGCCCACGTCGCCCGTGCACGCGGGAACGCATTCGCGCCACCTGGCGTACGTGGACTTCACGTCCGGAAGCACCGGCCGTCCCAAGGGCGTGGCGGTGGAACACCGGGGCGTGCTGCGCCTCTTGCACAACGCGCCCTACGCGCACCTGGGCCCGGATGAGACGTTCCTCCTCATCGCGCCCATCTCCTTCGACGCCTCCACGCTGGAGGTCTGGGGACCGCTGCTCTTTGGCGGTCGCCTCGTCGTCTTCCCGCCCCGTTCTCCGTCGGACCTGGACCTGCTGGCGCACGTCCTCCAGCACCACCGCATCACCACGCTGCACCTGACCGCGGGACTCTTCGCGCAGGTCGTGGACCTCAAGGCCGAAGCGCTCAAGGGCGTGCGGCAGATGCTCACGGGCGGCGACGTCGTCTCCGCGCCGCACGTGCGTCGCGTGGTGCAGGAGCTGGGCATCCCCGTCACCGCCTGCTACGGCCCGACGGAGACCACCCTCTTCGCCTCCACGCACCGGATGACGAACGCGGCCCAGGTGGGGAAGAGCATCCCCATTGGCCGGCCCATCGCGGACACGCAGCTCTTCGTGCTGGATGCCCACGGGCAGCCGGTGCCGGCCGGGGTCCCCGGTGAGCTGTTCATCGGTGGTGATGGCCTCGCGCGCGGCTACCTGTCGCGTCCGAACCTGACCGCCGAGCGCTTCGTCCCGAATCCCTTCGCCACCACGCCGGGCGAGCGCCTCTACCGCACCGGAGACCTGGCGCGCTGGAAGCCGGACGGGGTGATGGAGTTCCTGGGTCGCGCGGACAACCAGGTGAAGGTGCGTGGCTACCGCATCGAGCTGGCGGAAGTGGAAGCCGCCCTGCGCGCTCATGCGGAGATCCGCGAGGCCGTGGCCGTCGTGCGCGAGGACGTGCCCGGCGACAAGCGGCTCGTCGCCTACTTCGTCGCGAACCAGGACCTGGACCCGGTGGAGCTGCGCAAGTTCCTGCTGCAGCGGCTGCCGGAGTACATGCTGCCCTCGGCGTTCGTGCCGCTCGCGGCCCTGCCCCTGACGGCGAACGCGAAGGTGGACCGCAAGGCGCTGCCGGCCCCGGAGGGCCTGCGCACCACGAAGCGCGAGTACGTCGCCCCCCGCACGGAGATGGAGCAGCGGCTGGCCACGGTCTGGGCCCAGGTGCTGCGCGTCGAGCGCGTGGGTGTGGACGACAACTTCTTCGAGCTGGGCGGCGACTCCATCATCAGCCTCCAGGTCATCGCGCGCGCCCGTCAGGCCGGCGTGCAGTTCTCCGTGCGCGACATCTTCCAGAACCCCACGCTGGGGGCCCTGGCCACCAAGGCCCGGGTCAGCGCGGGCAGCCTCGCGGAGCAGGGACCCGTGGTGGGCGAGGTGCCCCTCACGCCCATCCAGTTGGAGCTGCTGGAGCGCGACCCCGAACACGCCCACCACGCCAACCAGCCGCTGCTGCTGCGGGCCCGTCAGCCCCTCCAGGCGGCGTACCTGGAGCAGGCGCTCCAGTTGCTCATCTCCCACCACGACGCCCTGCGCCTGCGCTTCACCCGCGAGGACGCGTCCTGGCGCCAGCGCAACGCCTCGCCCGAGGACTCGCCGTTCCAGTTGCTCCAGGTGGACCTGTCCGCGCTCCCGCCGGAGGCCCGTCCCGGCGTCATGGAGGAGCAGGCGAACCGCCTCCAGGCCGGCTTCGACCTCGCCCGGCCGCCGCTGGTGCGCGCCGCCCTCTTCCACTTCGGGCCGCAGGAGGATCAGCGCCTGTTGATCGTCATCCACCACCTGGTGGTGGACGCGGTGTCGTGGCGCGTGCTCGTCGAGGACCTGGAGGCCGCGTATCTCCAGCTGCTCGCGAAGCGTCCCCCCGTGCTTCCCGGCAAGACGACGTCCTTCCTGTCCTGGGCGCGCCGGCTGGGCAACCACGCCCTCTCCGACGCCCTGAACGCGCAGACGGCGCTCTGGCTGGACGACGCGCGCAAGGACGTGGCCCCGTTGCCCGTTGACGCGTCGGGCCCCAACACCCATGAGTCGCAGCGCTCCCTCTTCGTCGACCTGAACGCGGAAGAGACCCGGCTGCTCCTCCAGGAGACGCCGGCCGGCTGGCGCGCGCAGATCAACGACGTGCTGCTGACGGCCCTGGCCCTGGCCCTGCGCGAGTGGACCGGTCAGTCACGCGCGCTCGTCGACCTGGAAGGCCATGGCCGCGAGGAGCTGTTCGCGGACGCGGATGTGTCCCGCACCGTGGGCTGGTTCACGTCCGTGACGCCCGCGCTGCTGCGGCTGCCCACGAGCGGCACCCACGGTGACAGCCTGCGCGCGGTGCGCGATTCGCTGAGCCAGTGGACCGACCACGGCATCGGCTACGGGCTCTTGCGCTTCATGGGGCCTCGCGAGGTCCGCGAGCGGATGGCGGCCTTCCCCCAGGCGCAGGTGTCCTTCAACTACCTGGGCCAGCTCGACGGCGCGTCCGCCGCCAGCACCCTCTTCTCCCTGAGCGACGAGTCCATCGGCACGTCGGTGGCCCCCCAGTCGCTGCGGCCGCACGTGCTGCTCGTCACGGGCTCGGTGCAGGGAGGACAGCTGCGGATGGGCTTCGGCTACAGCCACCACCTGCACCACGCCTCCACCATCGAGACGCTGGCGCAGCGCTTCCTCGCGTCCCTGCGCACGCTCATCGCGCAGCGGCACTCGGAGGACTCGCGCCGCAGGACGCCGGGCGACTTCCCGCTGGCACGCATCACCCAGCCCGCGCTGGACGGGCTGATGGCCTCGCAGGGGGCCGGCATCGAGGACCTCTACCCGCTCTCCGCGCTGCAACAGGGCATGTTGTTCCACTCGATCTACGAGCCGGACGGTGCCTTCTATTTCGAGCAGCGCTCCTGGTCGATCCACTCGGCCGTGGACATCGAGATGTTCCGCAAGACGTGGCAGGCGGTGGTGGACCGCAACCCCGTCCTGCGCACGAGCTTCGTGTGGAAGGACCTGGAGGCGCCCCTCCAGGTGGTGCACGCGCATGCGCTGCTGCCCTTCGAGCAGCAGGACCTGCGTCACCTGTCGCCGGAGGAGCAGCAGCTCCGGCTGACGCAGTTGAAGGAAGCCGAGCGCACGCGCGGCTTCGACGTGGCGCGGGCCCCGCTGATGCGCATGCTGGGCGTGCGCCTGTCGGACACGCACTGGCGCTTCATCTGGAGCCACCACCACCTGCTGCTGGACGGCTGGAGCTCCGGCCTGTTCTTCCAGGAGGTCTTCGCCCTCTACGACGCCTTCCATGCGGGCAGGACGCCGCCTCCGTCCACGCGGCCTCCGTTCCGGGACTACATCGCGTGGTTGCAGAAGACCGACGTCGCCGCGGACGAGGCCTTCTGGCGCGGACAGCTCGCCGGCCTCACCGCCCCCACGCCCCTGCCCGCCGAACAGCCGGCCACGGTCGCGCAGGCCGGCGAGTCCACGCACCTGAGCAGCCACTGGCACTTCCTGCCGCCGGAGACCACCACGGCGCTCCAGGCGTTCGTGCGTCAGCACCAGTTGACGCTCAACACCCTGGCGCAGGCCGCGTGGGCCCTGGTGCTCGCGCGCTACGCCGGCACGCAGGACGTCCTCTTCGGCACCACGCTGGCGGGCCGTCCTCCGGAGCTGGAGGGCTCGGACGCGATGCTGGGTCTGCTCATCACCACGCTGCCGGTCCGCATCCGGCTGCCCGAGGAGCACGCCCCCGTCCTGCCCTGGCTCCAGTCGCTCCAGGCGCAGCAACTGGGCATCCAGCAGCACCAGCACACGCCGCTGGTCACCGCGATGGGCTGGAGCGACATGCCGCGAGGCTCGCCGCTCTTCAACTCGCTGCTCGTGTTCGAGAACTTCCCCCTCGATGAGTCCCTGTTGAAGCGCTCCACGGCGCTCGACATCCGCGACCTCCAGTCCGGGGAGAGCAGCCACTACGCCCTCACGGCGTCGGTGATGCCGGGCAACCGGACCCAGATGCATCTGGCGTACGACTCGCACCGCTTCTCGCTGGAGTCGATCCGTCGCGTGCTGGTCCACTGGACCCAGGCGCTGGTGTCGCTGACCGCGCCCGCGGCCCGGCTGGCGGACGTGTCCCTGCTCTCACCGGCCGAGCGTCAGCAGGTGCTGGTGGAGTGGAACACCACGGCCGGGGGCTACCCGGACGTCCGCATCCACGACCTCTTCGAGCAGCAGGCCGACCTGCGCCCGGACGCCATCGCGCTGGAGTTCGCGGAGCAGCGGCTGAGCTACGCGCAGTTGGACGCGCGGGCCAACCAGCTCGCCCACGCGCTGCGCCAGCACGGCGTGGGACCGGACTCGCTCGTCGCGCTCTGCCTGGAGCGCTCCGTCGAGCTGATCGTCTCCCTGCTCGCCATCCTCAAGGCGGGCGGCGCCTACGTGCCGCTGGATGCCTCGTACCCGGCGCAGCGCTTGGCCGCGATGCTGGAGGACGCGCCGCCCCAGGTGCTCATCACCTCGCGCGCACTGCGCGCCACCCTGCCCGTCGCCCAGGAGGTGCCCTGCCTCCTGGTGGAGGACCTGCGTCTGGACGAGCAGCCCACGTCCCGTCCCGTGACGGCCACGCAGCCGCGCCATCTGGCGTACGTGGACTTCACGTCGGGAAGCACCGGCCGTCCCAAGGGCGTGGCCGTGGAGCACCGGGGTGTGCTGCGCCTCCTGCACAACGCGCCCTACGCGAAGCTGGGCCCGGATGAGACGTTCCTCCTCATCGCCCCCATCTCGTTCGACGCCTCCACGCTGGAGGTCTGGGGACCGCTGCTCTTCGGCGGTCGGCTCGTCGTCTTCCCGCCCGTTCCGCCCACCGACCTGGACCTGCTGGCCCACGTCCTCCAGCACCATCGCGTCACCACGCTGCACCTGACCGCGGGCCTCTTCGCGCAGGTGGTGGACCTCAAGGCCGAAGCGCTCAAGGGCGTGCGGCAGATGCTCACGGGTGGCGACGTCGTCTCCGCGCCGCATGTGCGTCGCTTGGTGCAGGAGCTGGGCATCCCCGTCACCGCCTGCTACGGCCCGACGGAGACCACCCTCTTCGCCTCCACGCACCGCATGACGGACGCGGCCCAGGTGGGGAACACCATCCCCATTGGTCGGCCCATCGCGGACACGCAGCTCTATGTGCTGGACGCCAACGGCCAGCCGGTGCCCCCGGGCATCCCGGGCGAGCTGTTCATCGGCGGTGATGGCCTCTCGCGCGGCTACCTGTCGCGTCCGGACCTGACCGCCGAGCGCTTCGTCCCGAACCCCTTCTCCACCACCGCCGGTGAGCGCCTCTACCGCACGGGAGACCTGGCGCGCTGGAGGCCGGACGGGGTGATGGAGTTCCTGGGCCGCGCGGACAACCAGGTGAAGGTGCGTGGCTACCGCATCGAGCTGGCGGAAGTGGAAGCCGCGCTGCGCGCCCACGCGGACGTGCGTGAGGCCGTGGCCGTGGTGCGCGAGGACGTGCCCGGCGACAAGCGGCTGGTGGCGTACGTGGTCCTGCACCAGGACGTCGAGCCGGCCGCGCTGCGCGCGTTCCTGGCGCAGCGGCTGCCGGAGTACATGCTGCCGTCCGTTTTCGTTCCCCTCGCGGCCCTGCCCCTGACGGCGAACGCGAAGGTGGACCGCAAGGCGCTGCCGGCCCCGGAGGGCCTGCGCACCACGAAGCGCGAGTACATCGCGCCCCGCACGGAGATGGAGCAGCGGCTGGCCACGGTCCTGGCCCAGGTGCTGCGCGTCGAGCGCATCGGCGTCGAGGACAACTTCTTCGAACTGGGCGGCGACTCCATCATCAGCCTCCAGGTGGTCGCGCGGGCGCGTCAGGTCGGCGTGCAGCTCTCCGTGCGCGACCTCTTCCAGCACCCGACGCTGGGAGCCCTGGCGGTCGTAGCCAAGGAGAGCACGGTCAGCCTGGCGGAACAGGGCCCCGTGGTGGGCGAGGTGCCCCTCACGCCCATCCAGCTCGATCTGCTGGAGCGCGACCCTGAACACGCCTACCACTTCAACCAGCCGCTGCTGCTGCGGGCCCGTCAGCCCCTGCAGGCGGGCCCCCTGGAAGAGGCCCTGCGGCTGCTGCTGTCCCATCACGACGCCCTGCGCCTGGGCTTCAGCCGGGACGCGGGCGCGTGGCGTCAGCGCAACGCCGCCCCGGACGAGGCTCCCCTCTCGCTGATCCAGGTGGACCTGTCGTCGCTCCCCGCCGGTGACCGGCTGGGCGCCATGGAGGCGGAAGCCCGTCGTCTCCAGTCCAGCTTCGACCTGTCCCGGCCGCCGCTGGTGCACGCCGCCCTCTTCCACTTCGGACCTGACGAAGCCCAGCGCCTGCTGCTCGTCGTCCACCACCTGCTGGTGGACACCGTCTCCTGGCGCGTGCTCGTCGAGGACCTGGAGGGCGCGTACCAGCAACGGCTCGCGGGCCGGTCGCCCGTGCTGCCCGCGAAGACGACGTCCTTCCTGGCCTGGGCGCGCAAGCTGGAGGCGCACGCCCTCTCCGACACGCTCTCCGTGCAGACGCGGCTCTGGCTGGACGAAGCACGCCAGGACATCGCCCCGCTGCCCGTCGACGCTTCGGGCCCCAACACCTTCGAGTCGAGCCGCGCGGTGGCCGTCCGGCTGGAGACCGATGAAACGCGGCTGCTCCTCCAGGAGACGCCGGCCGGCTGGCGCGCGCAGATCAACGACGTACTGCTGACGGCGATGGCGCTCGCCTTGCGCGAGTGGACCGGCCAGTCGCGCGCGCTCATCGACCTGGAAGGCCACGGTCGCGAGGAGCTGTTCGCGGACGCGGACGTGTCCCGCACGGTCGGTTGGTTCACGACCACGGCCCCCGCGCTGGTGAAGCTGCCCGAGGGTGGCTCTTACGGTGACAGCCTGCGCTCGGTGCGCGACTCGCTGCGCAAGTGGCCGCACCACGGCCTCGGCTACGGGCTCTTGCGGTACATGGGCCCGCCGGACGTCCGTGAGCGGATGGCGGCCTTCCCCCGGGCACAGGTGGCCTTCAACTACCTGGGCCAGCTCGACGGCGCGTCCGCCGCCAGCACCCTCTTCACCCTGGGCGATGATCCGGTCGGCAGTCCGGTGGTGGCGCGCGCGTTGCGTCCGCACCTGCTGCTCGTCAACAGCTCGGTGCGCGAGGGACGGCTGCAACTGGACTTCGTCTACAGCCACCACCTGCACCACGCCTCCACCATCGAGACGCTGGCCCAGCACTTCCTCGCGTCCCTGCGCGCCCTCATCGCGCAGCGGCACTCCGAGGACGCACGCCAGATGTCACCGGGCGACTTCCCGCTGGCCCGCCTCGCGCCCGCGTCGCTCAACGCGCTGCTGGCGTCGCAGGGGCCCTCCGTGGAGGATCTCTACCCGCTCTCGCCGCTGCAGCAGGGCATGCTGTTCCACGCCCTCTACGAGCCGGACTCGGCCTTCTATTTCGAGCAGCGCTCCTGGTCGATCCACTCGGCCGTGGACATCGACGTGTTCCGCAAGACCTGGCAGGCGGTGGTGGACCGCAACCCCATCCTGCGCACGAGCTTCGTGTGGAAGGACCTGGACGCGCCCCTCCAGGTGGTGCACGCGCACGCCCCGCTGCCGTTTGAACAGCACGACTGGCGACACCTGTCCGAGGAGGAGCAGAAGGCCCGGCTGGAGCGGTTGCTCGTGGAGGATCGCGAGCGCGGATTCGACCTCGCCCGGGCGCCGCTGATGCGGCTGACGGCCATGCGTGCCTCCGACACGACCTGGCGCTTCATCTGGAGCCACCACCACCTGCTGCTGGACGGCTGGAGCTCCGGCCTCTTCTTCCAGGAGGTCTTCGCCCTCTACGACGCCTTCAGCACCGGCGCGACGCCCGCCCTGCCGACGCGGCCTCCGTACCGCGAGTACATCGCGTGGTTGCAGCGGACCGACCCCGCCGCGGACGAAGCCTTCTGGCGCGGCTACCTGGCCGGGCTGAGCACGCCCACGCCCCTGCCCGCCGCACACCCGGCGCTGACGGATGGCGGCGTGGCGGATCCGCGCAGCCTGGAAGTGGCGCTGTCGGCGGAGACCACGGCGGCGCTCCAGGCGTTCGTGCGCCAGTACCAGCTCACGCTCAACACCCTGGTGCAGGCCGCCTGGGCCCTGGTGCTCGCGCGCTACGGCGGCATGCAGGACGTCCTCTTCGGCACCACGCTGGCCGGGCGTCCTCCGGAGCTGGAGGGCTCGGAGTCCATGCTGGGCCTGCTCATCACCACGCTGCCGGTCCGCGTCCAGCTCCCCGAGGAACACGCGCCCCTGCTGCCCTGGCTCCAGAAGCTCCAGGAGCAGCAGCTGGGCATCCAGAAGCACCAGCAGACGCCGCTGGTCACCGTGCAGTCGTGGAGCGACATCCCCCGGGGCACGCCGCTCTTCAACACCCTGCTGGTCTACGAGAACTTCCCTGTCGACGAAGGGGTGCTGAAGCGCTCCACCGCGCTGGACCTGCGCGACCTCACCACGGGCGAGAGCACGCACTACGCGCTCTCCGCCTCCGCCATCCCGGGTGGCAACCAGCTCCGGCTGAACCTGGCGTATGAAGCGCGCCGCTTCGAGCCCGGGTCCATCCAGCGCATGCTGGGCCACTGGACCCAGGCCCTGGCGTCGCTCATCCAGACCGACGCCCGCCTGTCCGACCTGACGCTCGTCACATCCGAGGAGCGCGCGCGGCTGGTGGGTGAGCTGTCCGGCGACGTCCTGGAGTTCGAACGCGACGCCACGCTGCACGGCCTCCTTGAAGAACAGGTGGCCCGCACGCCGGACGCGGACGCAGTGGTGTTCGAGGAGACGACGCTCTCCTTCCGTCAGCTCGACACCCGCGCCAACCAGTTGGCCCGGCACCTGCGGTCGCTGGGCGTGGGCCCGGAGGTGACGGTGGGCCTGTGCCTGGAGCGCTCGGCGGAGGCCATCGTCGCGCTGCTCGCGGTGCTCAAGGCCGGTGGCGGCTTCGTGCCGTTCGACCCGACGGCCCCGGCCGCGCGCAAGTCGTTCCTGTTGAAGGACTGCGGCGCGTCCGTGCTGCTGACCTCGCGCGCCATCGTGGACGCGTGGAAGCCCGACGTGGCGCACGTGGTGCGGCTGGACTCCGAACAGGAGAAGGCGCACCTGGCGTCGCTCTCCGGGGAGGCCCTGCCCTCGTCGGCCCGTCCGGAGAGCCTCGCGTACGTCATCTACACGTCCGGCTCCACGGGCACGCCCAAGGGCGTGATGGTGCAGCACCGCTCTGTGCTCAACCTGCACCGGTCGCTGACGCGGACCATCTACGCGGGCCTGCCGCGCGGCCAGCGCATCACGGTCAACGCGCCGCTGTACTTCGACGCGTCCATCGAGCAGGTCCTCCAGCTCCTCGACGGCCACTGCCTGGTGGTCGTCCCCGAGGACGTGCGCCTGGATCCGGAGCGGATGCTCCCGTGGCTGGAGCAGCGGCGCATCGACGCGCTGGACTGCACGCCGTCGCAGCTCAAGCTCCTGCTGGCCGCGGGCCTGTTGGAGCGCGCGCACGTGCCGGCCCTGTTGTCGGTCGGTGGTGAGGCGCTGGACGAGGTGATGTGGCGGCAGCTCGCCGCGACGAAGCGCACGCGCGCCTTCAACGGCTACGGCCCCACCGAGTGCACCGTCGACGCCACGACGTTCCCCCTCCAGGGCGCTGCCCAGACGGTCCCGGTCATCGGCCGGCCCGTCCACAACCTGCGCGCCTACGTCCTCGACGAGCGTCAGCGGCTGGTGGCGTTCGGCATGCCGGGCGAGCTGTGCTTCTCCGGTGAAGGCGTCGCGCGCGGCTACCTGGGCCGGCCGAACCTCACGGCGGAGCGCTTCCTGCCCGACCCGTTCAGCCCCGAGCCCGGTGCACGCCTGTACCGCACGGGCGACAAGGCCCGCTGGCGCGAGGACGGCACGCTGGAGTTCATGGGCCGCCTGGACTTCCAGGTGAAGGTCCGTGGCTTCCGCATCGAGCTGGGCGAAATCGAAGCCACGCTGCGCGGCTACCCGGGCATCCGGGACGCGGTGGCGCTGGTGCGCGAGGACGTGCCCGGCGATGCGCGCCTCGTCGCCTACGTCGTGCCGGAGGTGGACACCGCGCCCCTGCGCGAACACCTGCGCAAGCACCTGCCGGAGTACATGGTGCCCGCCGCGCTGGTCGCCCTGCCCGTCCTGCCGCTGACGCCCAACGGCAAGGTGGACCGCAAGGCCCTGCCCGCGCCGGAAGCGTCGCAGCTCGGCGCGAGCACCTACGTGGCGCCCGAGACGCCGACCGAAATCGCCCTGGCCACGCTCTGGGGTGAGCTGTTGCGCGTGCCCGCCGTGGGCCGTCACGACAACTTCTTTGAACTGGGTGGCCACTCGCTGCTGGCCACGCAGGTGGTGTCGCGCATCCGGTCCACGCTGGGTGTGGAGCTACCTCTGGGAGACCTGTTCAGCGCTCCCACGGTGGCGGAGCTGGCCGCGCGGCTGGTCCATGCTGCTCGCGCCAAGACGCCGCCGCTCGTCCGGGCGGACCGGACGTCGGCGCCGCCGCTGTCGTTCGCGCAGCAGCGGCTGTGGTTCATCGATCAGTTGGAGCCGGGCACCACGCTCTACAACATGCCGCTGCCGCTGCGCTTCACCGGTGCGGTGGACGAAGGGGCGCTGCGCCAGAGCCTGGATGCACTGATCGCCCGGCATGAGGTCCTGCGCACCACGTTCCGCGTGGAAGCGGGCCAGCCCGTGCAGCACATCCACGTCGGGGCCACCGTGCCCTTCGAGTCCGTGGACCTCACGGACATCGCCGACACGACCGAGCGTCAGGCCGAAGCGAAGCGACGCGCCATCGCGGAGTCCCGCCGTCCGTTCAACCTGGAGCAGGGGCCGGTGATTCGCGCCCTGCTGCTCAAGTTGGACGCGCAGGAGCACGTGCTCGTGCTCCACCTGCACCACATCGTGTCCGACGGCTGGTCGTTGGGCGTGCTGGTGCGCGAGATGACGGCGCTCTACGAGGCCTTCCGCCACGGACAGGCCCCTGCTCTGCCGGAGCTGCCCGTGCAGTACGCCGACTTCTCCGTGTGGCAGCGCGGCTGGCTCCAGGGTGAAGTGCTGGAGGCGCAGCTCGGCTGGTGGAAGCAGCAGCTGGCGGGCGCGCCCCACGCGCTGGACCTGCCCATCGACAAGCCGCGTCCGGCCGTCGCCACCCAGCGTGGCGGCGCGGTGCCCGTGCACCTGCCGCGCGTCCTCGCGGAGAAGGTGGAGGCCCTGGCCCAGCGTGAAGGCGCTACGCCCTTCATGGTGTTGCTCGCGGCGTTCCAGACCGTGCTGCATCGGTACTCGGGACAGGACGACGTGCTGGTGGGCTCGCCCATCGCGAACCGTCGCCATGCGGAGACGGAGGGCCTCATCGGCTTCTTCGTCAACACGCTGGTGCTGCGCGGAAGCTTCGGTGCGCGGCCTTCGTTCCGGCAGCTCGTCGCGCAGGTGCGCACCACGACGCTGGGCGCGTATGAGCACCAGGACATCCCGTTCGAGCGGCTGGTGGAATCACTCCAGACGACGCGCGACCTGTCCCGCACGCCCCTGTTCCAGGTGATGTTCGCGTTGCAGAACGCGCCCCTCCCGGAGCTGGTGCTGCCCGGCCTTTCCGTGAAGGCCGCCGACATCGGGGGCCGAGGCACGTCCCAGTTCGAGCTGAGCCTGGACCTCAACCGTGAGGCGGACGGCTTCGTCGGACTCATCGACTACGCGACGGACCTGTTCGAGCGCTCCACCGTCGAGCGCCTGATGACTCACCTGCGGGTGTTGCTGGAGGGCGCACTGGAGCGTCCGGACGCACCGCTCGCGGACCTTTCCTTCGTGGATCCCGAGGAGCGTCAGCGACTGCTGGGTGACCTCAGTGGCACCGTCGCGGACTTCGACCGCGAGGCCACGCTGCATGGCCGGATTGAACGGCAGGTGGCCCGCACGCCGAACGCGGACGCCGTGGCGTTCGGGGACACGACGCTTTCCTTCCGGCAGCTCGATGCCCGCGCCAACCAGCTCGCCCGACACCTGCGCTCGTTGGGCGTGGGTCCTGAAGTGACGGTGGGCCTGTGCCTGGAGCGGTCGGCCGAGTCCATCATCGCGCTGCTCGCCGTCCTCAATGCCGGCGGAGCGTTCGTGCCGCTCGACCCCGCAGCACCCGCCGCGCGTCGGTCCTTCATCCTGGGCGACAGCCACGCATCCGTGCTGCTGACCACCCAGGCCCTGGCGGAGGCGTGGCGGCCCGACGTGGGCGCCGTCGTGTGCCTCGACGCTGAACAGAAGCCCTGGTCGGAGCTGTCATCGGAGGCACTGGCCTCCAACGTGGGCCCGGAGAACCTGGCCTACGTGCTCTACACGTCGGGCTCCACAGGTACGCCCAAGGGGGTGGCGGTGCAGCACCGCTCCGTGCTCCACCTGCATCAGGCGATGGCGCGAGACATCTACGTGCAGCCGCAGCGCGGCCTGCGCGTCAGCGTGAACGCGCCGCTGTTCTTCGACGCGTCCATGGAGCAGGTCATCCAGCTCCTGGACGGGTACTGCCTGTGCCTCGTCCCCGACGAGACGCGCAAGGACCCGGAGGCGATGCTCTCGTGGTTGGAAGCGCAGCTCATCGACTCGCTGGACTGCACGCCGTCGCAGCTCAAGCTCCTGTTGGACGCGGGCCTGCTCGAACGGGCCCACGTGCCGGCGCTGCTCATCGTCGGTGGTGAGGCGCTGGACGAAGTGACGTGGCGGCGGCTCTCCACGACAAAGCGCACGCGCGCCTTCAACGTGTACGGCCCTACCGAGAACACCGTCAACGCGACGGCCTGGGCCCTCCAGGACGCGGCGCAGTCGCTGCCCGTCATCGGCCGGCCGCTGGACAATGTGCGGGCGTACATCCTCGACGCGCAGCAGCGGCTGGTGCCCTTCGGCATGCAGGGCGAGCTGTGCCTCTCCGGTGAAGGACTCGCGCGCGGCTACCTGGGCCGTCCGGATCTCACAGCGGAGCGCTTCGTTCCGAATCCGTTCAGCACGGAGCCCGGAGCGCGGCTGTACCGCACGGGCGACAAGGCCCGCTGGCGCGAGGATGGGACGCTGGACTTCATGGGCCGCCTGGACTTCCAGGTGAAGCTGCGCGGCTACCGCATCGAGCTGGGGGAGATTGAAGCCACCCTGCGCTCGCACCCGGGCATCCGGGACGCCGTGGCCCTCGTCCGCGAGGACGTGGCCGGTGATGCGCGCCTCGTGGCCTACGTCGCGCCGGAGGTGGACACCGCGACGCTGCGCGAACACCTGCGCAAGCACCTGCCCGAGTACATGGTTCCGGCGGCATTCATGGCCCTGCCTGCCCTGCCGCTGACGTCCAACGGCAAGGTGGACCGCAAGGCCCTGCCCGCGCCGGAAGCCTCGCAGGTCGGCTCACGCAACTACGCAGCGCCGGAGACGCCGACGGAAGTCGCGCTGGCCGCGCTGTGGAGTGAAGTGCTGCGCATCCCCACCGTGGGACGGCACGACAACTTCTTCGAGTTGGGTGGCCACTCGCTGCTGGCCACGCAGTTGGTCTCTCGCGTGCGCGCCCACTTCGGGGTGGAGCTGCCCCTGCGCGCGTTCTTCGAACGGCCCACCGTGGCCGCGCTGGCCGCGCTGATTGATTCGTTCCAGGGCCCGGATGGCACGGGTGCGTCCCTGCCCGCGCTGGTGCGTGGGGAGCGGCCGGACGCGCTGCCCCTGTCGTTCGCCCAGCAGCGGTTGTGGTTCATCGAGCAGTTGGGTGCGGCGGGCACCGCGTACAGCCTGCCCATCGCTCTGAAGCTCGAAGGCACGCTGGACACCATCGTGCTGCTCGCCGCGTTCGATGAGCTGGTGCGCCGTCACGAAGCGCTGCGCACCACCTTCCATTCGGACGAGGGGGCGCCGTCGCAGGTCATCCACCCGCCCTTCCCCATGCCCCTGCGGCACGTGGACCTCACGGTCCTGGCGTCGAGGGAAGAGCGTGAGTCGGAGGCCAATCGGCTCGCACTGGAGGAGGCGCGGGCTCCGTTCGACCTGGAGCAGGGCCCGCTGTTCCGGGCGCTCCTGCTGAAGCTGGCCCCCCAGGAGTACGTGCTGGTGCTCAACACGCACCACATCATCTCCGACGGTTGGTCCGCGGGCGTCCTGGTGCGCGAAATGGGCGCGCTCTACGCGGCCTTCTCCGAGGGCCTGCCCTCCCCGCTGCCGGAGCTGGCGGTGCAGTACGCCGACCACACCCTCTGGCAGCGCGGCTGGCTCCAGGGCGACGTGCTGGAGCAGCAACTCGGCTACTGGCGCGAGCAGCTGGACGGCGCTGAACCGTTCCTGGATCTGCCCACGGACTTCACGCGTCCGGCGCAGCAATCCTTCCAGGCGGCGGACGAACACCTGGTGCTGTCGCGCGAGCTGACCGACGCCCTGGAGACGTTGGCGAAGCAGGAGTCCGCCACGCCGTACATGGTGCTGCTGTCGGCCTTCAAGCTGCTGCTGCACCGGTACTCCGGCCAGGAGGACGTGCTCATCGGTTCGCCCATCGCGGGCCGCCGTCACGCCGAGTCCGAAGCGCTCATCGGCTACTTCGCCAACACCGTCGTGCTGCGTACGCAGGTGAAGGACACGCTGACCTTCCGCGAGCTGCTCGCGCAGGTGCGCACCACGACGTTGGGGGCCTACGAGCACCAGGACCTCCCGTTCGAGAAGCTGGTGGAGGCCCTGAAGCCGGACCGCGACCTGAGCCGCACGCCGTTCTTCCAGGTGACGTTCACCCTGCAGAACTCGCCGATGCCGGAGCTGGTCCTTCCGGAGCTGACGCTCAGGGGCCTGGACAATGATCCGGGCATCATCCTCTTCGACCTGCAGCTCGTGATGAACCGCGGGCCCGACGGGTTCACGGGCGGGCTGCTCTACAACACAAGCCTGTTCGCGCAGCCCACGGCGGCGGGCATGGTCCAGCGGCTGGTGCTGTTGCTGGAGGCCGCCGTCCGCGCGCCGGATACGCGCCTGTCCGACCTGCCCCTGCTCACGAATGGGGAGCGCCGACAGGTCCTCGTCGAATGGAACCGCACGTCCCGCGACTACCCGCGTGACGCCTCCGTGGCCGCGCTCTTCTCCGCGCAGGCCGCACGCACGCCCAATGCCCTGGCGCTGAAGTCCGGCGAGCAGACGCTCACGTACGCGGCGCTGGACCGCGACTCCAACCAGTTGGCGCACCACCTGCGCCGCCTGGGCGTGAGGCCCGGAGACCGGGTCGGCCTGTGCCTGGAGCGCTCGTTCGAGCTCATCGTCGGCATGCTGGGCATCCTCAAGGCCGGGGCGGCCTACGTGCCGGTGGAGGCGAAGTATCCGGCCGACCGCATCACCTGGATCCTCCAGGAGGCGGGCGTCAGCGTGCTGGTGACGCAGGAGTCACTGGCGGATGAACTGCCGTCGGTGGCGGACCTCCAGGTCCTCATGGACGGGGACGCGGCGGTGCTGGCGAAGCAGCCGGAGACCGCGCTGGACGTGGAAGTGCCGGCCGAGGCGCTGGCGTACGTGATGTTCACGTCGGGCAGCACGGGGCGCCCCAAGGGCGTCAGCGTGCCCCAGCGCGGCATCGTGCGGCTGGTGCGTGGCAACGACTTCATCCACTTCGGGCCGGAGGAAGTCTTCCTCCAGTTGGCGCCGGTCGCGTTCGACGCGTCCACGCTGGAGGTCTGGGGTGCGCTGCTCAATGGCGCGAGGTTGGTGCTCGCTCCGCCCAAGGCGCTGTCCCTGGAGGAGACGGGTGCGCTCCTCACCACCGAAGGCATCACCACGCTGTGGCTCACCGCCGTGCTCTTCGAGCAGATGGTCAACGACCAGGGCGAAGCGCTGGCGAGGGTGCGGCAGGTGCTGGCGGGCGGCGACGTGCTGCCCGTGGAGCGCGTGCGCGACCATCTGGCGCGGATGCCTTCGGGCTCCGTGCTCGTCAACGGCTACGGTCCCACGGAGAACACCACGTTCTCCGCCACGTATGCCCTGGGTGCCGGGGACAGCGTGGGCCGGTCGGTGCCCATCGGTCGGCCGCTGGCGCAGTCCACCGCATGGGTGCTGGATGCTGCCCTCCAGCCCGTGCCGGTGGGCGTGCCGGGTGCGCTCTACGTCGGCGGCGATGGCCTCGCGTGGGGCTACCTGAACCGTCCGGACCTGACCGCTGAGCGCTTCATCCCCCACCCCTTCGCCACGGAGCCGGGTGCTCGCCTCTACAGCACCGGCGATCGCGTGCGTTGGCAGGCGGATGGGACGTTGGAGTTCCTGGGTCGCACCGACTTCCAGGTGAAGCTGCGCGGCTTCCGCATCGAGCCCGGCGAAGTCGAAGCCGTGCTGCGTCAGTCGCCGCACGTTCAAGAAGTGGTGGTCCTGGCGCGCAAGGACTCGTCCGGTGACAAGCGGCTCGTCGCCTACGTCGTGTCCACGGGAGAGGGTTTTGATTCCTCCGCGCTGAAGGCGTTCGTCCAGAAGCAGTTGCCCGAATACATGGTCCCCACGGCCTGGGTGGAGCTGTCCGCCCTGCCGCTGTCGGCCAACGGCAAGGTGGACCGCAAGGCACTGCCCGCCCCGGAGGCGCCGCGCGTCTCCGACGCGAAGGTGTCCGCGCCTCGCAACGCGATGGAGACGGCCCTCGTCGCCATCTGGGCGGAGGTGCTGCACCTGGAGACCGTCGGCATCCACGACGACTTCTTCGAGCTGGGCGGCCACTCGCTGCTGGCCACGCAGGTGGTGTCGCGCATCCGGTCCACGCTGGGTGTGGAGCTGCCGCTGGGAGACCTCTTCAGCGCGCCCACCGTGGCCACGCTGGCGGAGAAGCTGGGCAGCGCCAGCCGAACGCAGGCGCCCCCGCTGGTCCGCGCGGAGCGGACCACCGCGCCGCCGCTGTCGTTCGCGCAGCAGCGGCTGTGGTTCATCGACCAGTTGGAGCCGGGCACCAGCCTGTACAACATGCCGCTGCCGCTGCGGCTGACCGGTGCGCTGGACGAAGGCGCGCTGCGCAAGAGCCTGGATGCGCTGATGGCGCGGCACGAATCGCTGCGCACCACGTTCCGCGTGGAAGCGGGCCAGCCCGTGCAGCACATCCACTCGGAAGCCACCGTGCCCTTCGAGTCCGTGGACCTCACGGGCATCGCGGACGCGACGGAACGGCAGGCGGAAGCAGAGCGACGAGGCCTGGCGGAATCCCGCCGCCCGTTCAACCTGGAGCAGGGCCCGGTGATTCGCGCCCTCCTCCTGAAGCTGGGTGCGGAGGACCACGTGCTGGTGGTGCACGTGCACCACATCGTGTCCGACGGCTGGTCTCTGGGCGTGCTGGTGCGCGAAGTCACCGCCCTCTACGAGGCCTTCCGCCACGGCCAGACGCCGGCCCTGCCGGAGCTGCCTGTGCAGTACGCGGACTACGCCGTGTGGCAGCGCAACTGGCTCCAGGGCGACGTGTTGAAGGCGCAGCTCGGCTGGTGGAAGCAGCAGCTCGCGGGTGCGTCCCACGTGCTGGATCTACCCACCGACAAGCCGCGTCCGGCCGTCGCCACCCAGCGTGGCGACGCGGTGCACGTGCGCCTGCCGCGCGCGCTGTCCGAGCAGGTGGAGGCCCTGGCGCAGAAGGAAGGCGCTACGCCCTTCATGGTGCTGCTGGCGGCCTTCCAGACCGTGCTGCACCGGTACTCCGGTCAGGACGACGTGCTGGTGGGCTCCCCCATCGCGAACCGTAGCCACGCGGAGACGGAGGGCCTGATCGGCTTCTTCGTCAACACGCTGGTCCTGCGTGGAAGCTTCGGCGCCCGGACGACGTTCCGGGAGCTGCTGGCCCAGGTGCGCGCCACGACGCTGGGCGCGTACGAACACCAGGATCTCCCCTTCGAGCGGCTGGTGGAGTCGCTGCAGACGACGCGTGATCTGGCCCGCACGCCGCTGTTCCAGGTGCTGTTCGCGTTGCAGAACGCGCCCCTCCCGGAGCTGGCGCTGCCCGGCCTGTCCGTGTCGGGGGCTCACTTCGGCGGACGGGATCTGTCCCTGTTCGAGATGAGCCTGGACCTGAACCGGGACGCGGATGGCTTCGCCGGAATGCTCCAGTACGCGACGGACCTGTTCGAGCCCGCCACCATCGAACGGCTCGCGACGCACCTGCGCGTGCTGCTGGAGACCGTACTCGTGCGGCCCGATGTGCCGCTGGCCGACGTGCCGCTCAGCTCGCCGGAAGAGCACGCCCGGCTCGTGAGCATCGCGCGTGGGGACGTCGTGGACTTCGACCTGGAGTCCACGCTGCATGGGCTCATCGAAGCGCAGGTGGCCCGTACGCCGGACGCGGACGCCCTGGAGTTCGAGGGGACGACGCTGTCCTTCCGTCAGCTTGACGCCCGCGCCAACCAACTGGCCCGGCACCTGCGCTCGCTGGGCGTGGGCCCGGAGTCGACGGTGGCACTGAGCCTGGAGCGCTCCACGGACGCCATCATCGCGTTCCTCGCGGTGCTCAAGGCGGGCGGCGCGTTCGTGCCGCTCGATCCGGCAGCCCCCGCCGCGCGCAAGGACTTCCTCCTGCGCGACTGCGGAGCCTCCGTGCTGCTGACCACCCGGGCCCTGGCCGAAGCGTGGCAGCCCGACGTCGAGCACGTGGTGAAGCTGGATGTCGAACAGACCTGGCTGGCGGCGCTCTCCGACGAGCCGCTGCCTGCCTCGGCCGGTCCGGACAACCTCGCGTACGTCATCTACACGTCGGGTTCCACGGGCACGCCCAAGGGCGTGATGGTGCAGCACCGCACCGTCGTCCACCTGCACCACACGCTGGTCCGGAAGATCTACACGCAGCAGCGTCCGCTGCGCGTCAGCCTGAACTCGGCGCTGTACTTCGATGCCGTCATCGAGGCGTTCATCAAGCTGCTCGCCGGCCACTGCCTCTGCATCATCCCCGAGGACACGCGCCGGGATCCGGAGCGGATGCTCACGTGGATCGAGCAGCAGCGCATCGACCTGCAGACCAGTACGCCCTCGCAGATCAAGCTCCTGCTGGAAGCGGGAATGCTGGAGCGCGCCTGGGTGCCGTCGCAGTTCCTGGTGGGCGGCGAGGCCATGGACGAAGCCCTCTGGCGCCTCTTCGCCGGGACGACCCGCACGCGCGCCTTCAACGGCTACGGCCCCACCGAATGCACCGTGGCTGTCACGGCGTACGACGTCCAGGGCACCCCCCTGCCCCGGCCCGTCATCGGCCGGCCGCTGGACAACCTGCGCGCCTACGTCCTCGATGAGCACCAGCACCTGGTGCCCTTCGGCCTGCCCGGCGAGCTGTGTTTCTCCGGCGCGGGCATCACGCGCGGCTACCTGCGCCGCCCGGACCTCACCGCGGAGCGCTTCATCCCGGATCCGTTCAGCACGGAGCCCGGTGCACGCCTCTACCGCACGGGCGACAAGGCCCGTTGGCGCGAGGACGGCACGCTGGACTTCATGGGCCGCCTGGACTTCCAGGTGAAGCTGCGCGGCTACCGCATCGAGCTGGGCGAGGTCGAAGCCACCCTGCGCTCGCACCCGGACATCCGGGATGCCGTGGCCCTCGTTCGCGAGGACGTGGCCGGCGATGCGCGCCTCGTCGCGTACGTCGTGCCGGAGGTGGACACCTCGACGCTGCGCGAACACCTGCGCAAGCACCTGCCCGAGTACATGGTGCCCGCCGCGTTGGTCGCCCTGCCCGCCCTGCCGCTGACGCCCAACGGCAAGGTGGACCGCAAGGCCCTGCCCGCGCCGGAAGCGTCGCAGGTCGGGTCGCGCAACTACGCAGCGCCCGAGACGCCGACGGAAGTCGCGCTGGCCGCGCTGTGGAGTGAAGTGTTGCGCATCCCCACCGTGGGACGCCATGACAACTTCTTCGAGCTGGGCGGCCACTCGCTGCTGGCCACGCAGTTGGTCTCTCGCGTGCGCGCCCACTTCGGGGTGGAGCTGCCCCTGCGCGCGTTCTTCGAGCGGCCCACCGTGGCCGCGCTGGCCGCGCTGATTGATTCGTTCCAGGGCCCGGATGGCACGGGAGCGTCCCTGCCCGCGCTGGTCCGCGCGGAGCGGCCGGACGTGCTGCCCCTGTCGTTCGCGCAGCAGCGGTTGTGGTTCATCGAGCAGCTCGGCACGGCGGGGACCGCGTACAGCATCCCGGTGTCGTTGAAGCTCGAAGGCCCACTGGACACGACCGTGCTCCAGCACGCGTTCGATGAACTGGTGCGCCGTCACGAAGCGCTGCGCACCACCTTCCGTCCGCACGAGGGCTCACCGTCGCAGGTCATCCACCCGCCCTTCCCCATGCCGCTGCGCCACGTGGACCTTACGTCCATCGCATCGCCGGAGGAGCGTCAGGCGGAGGCCCTGCGGATCGCCAACGACGAGGCGCGCATCCCGTTCAACCTGGAGACGGGGCCGCTGGTCCGGGTGCTCGTGTTGAAGCTGGGCCCCACGGAGCACGGCCTGGTGCTGACGCAGCACCACATCATCTCCGACGGCTGGTCCACGAGCGTCCTGGTGCGGGAGATGGGCGCGCTCTACGCGGCCTTCTCCAAGGGCCTGCCTTCGCCCCTGCCGGAGCTGGCGGTGCAGTACGCCGACCACTCGCTCTGGCAGCGCGGCTGGCTGCAAGGCGATGTGCTGGAGCAGCAGCTCGGCTACTGGCGTCAGCAGCTCGACGGCGCCGCGCCGTACCTGGACCTGCCCACGGACCATCCGCGTCCGGCACGGCAGTCCTTCCAGGGCGCGGACCAGACCGTGTCCCTGCCGCTCGCGCTGAGCGAAGCGGTGGAGGCGATGGCGAAGCGGGAGTCCGCCACGCCGTACATGCTGCTGCTGGCGGCCTTCAAGCTGCTGCTGCACCGGTACTCGGGCCAGGAGGACGTGCTCATCGGTTCGCCCATCGCGGGCCGCCGCCACGCCGAATCCGAAGCGCTCATCGGCTACTTCGCCAACACCGTGGTCGTGCGCACGCAGGTGAAGGACACGCTGACCTTCCGCGAGCTGCTGGCCCAGGTGCGCACCACGACGCTGGGCGCGTACGAACACCAGGACCTTCCGTTCGAGAAGCTGGTGGAGGTGCTGAACCCCGAGCGTGACCTGAGCCGCACGCCGTTCTTCCAGGTGACGTTCACCCTGCAGAACGCGCCGATGCCGGAGCGGGTGCTCCCGGAGTTGACGCTCCGGCCGATGGACAGCGAGCTGCGCTACAGCCTCTTCGACCTGCAGTTGTTGCTGGGCCGTACCCCCGACGGCTTCGGCGGGACGCTGCTCTACAACACCGCGCTGTTCGCGCCCGAGACGATGGCGGGGCTCGTCCATCGATTCCAGGTCCTGCTGGACGCGGTCCTGGCTTCGCCCGATGTCCCCGTGGCGCGGCTCCCGCTCATCACGCCCGAGGAGCGCCAGAAGCTGCTCGTCGGGTGGAACTCCACGTCCCGCGACTACCCGCGCGACGCCTCCGTGGCCGGGCTCTTCTCCGCGCAGGCCGCACGCACGCCGGATGCTCCCGCGTTGAAGTCCGGGGACAAGACGCTGACGTACGCGGCCCTGGATCGCGCTTCCAACCAGTTGGCGCACTACCTGCGCCGGTTGGGCGTCAGGCCGGGCGACCGCGTGGGCCTGTGCCTGGAACGCTCGTTCGAGCTCATCGTCGGCATGCTCGGCATCCTGAAGGCCGGGGCGGCCTACGTGCCGGTGGAGGCGAAGTACCCGGCGGACCGCATCACCTGGATGCTCCAGGAGGCGGGCGTCAGCGTGCTCGTGACGCAGGAGTCACTGGCGGATGAGCTGCCGTCGGTGGCGGACCTCCAGATCCTGATGGATGAGGAAGCGGCCATCATCGCGAAGCTGCCGGAGACCGCGCTGGACGTGGACATGCCGGCCGAAGCGCTGGCGTACGTGATGTTCACGTCGGGCAGCACGGGGCGTCCCAAGGGCGTCAGCGTGCCCCAGCGCGGCATCGTGCGACTGGTGCGCGGCAACGACTTCATCCACTTCGGACCGGAGGAGGTCTTCCTCCAGTTGGCGCCAGTCGCGTTCGACGCGTCCACGCTGGAGGTCTGGGGCGCGCTGCTCAACGGCGCGAAGCTCGTGCTGGCCCCGGCGAAGGCCCTGTCCTTCGAGGAGACGGGCGCGCTGCTGGTGGGCGAAGGCATCACCACGCTGTGGCTCACCGCCGCGCTCTTCGAGCAGATGGTCAACGACCAGGGCGAAGCGCTGGCGAGGGTGCGGCAGGTGCTGGCGGGCGGCGACGTGCTGCCCGTGGAGCGCGTGCGCGACCACCTGGCGCGGATGCCCTCGGGCTCCGTGCTCGTCAACGGCTACGGTCCCACGGAGAACACCACGTTCTCCGCCACGTATGCCCTGGGTGCCGGGGACAGCGTGGGCCGGTCGGTGCCCATCGGTCGGCCGCTGGCGCAGTCCACCGCATGGGTGCTGGATGCTGCCCTCCAGCCCATGCCGGTGG
Organism: Corallococcus sp. CA047B; assembly: GCF_003612065.1. NCBI lineage: Bacteria > Pseudomonadati > Myxococcota > Myxococcia > Myxococcales > Myxococcaceae > Corallococcus > Corallococcus sp. CA047B. Next base: position 39,974 of record NZ_RAWD01000014.1, on the reverse strand, counting down.
GCGTGCCGGGTGCGCTCTACGTCGGCGGCGATGGCCTCGCGTGGGGCTACCTGAACCGTCCGGACCTGACCGCCGAACGCTTCATCCCCCACCCCTTCGCCACGGAGCCGGGTGCGCGCCTCTACAGCACCGGCGACCGCGTGCGTTGGCAGGCGGATGGGACGTTGGAGTTCCTGGGCCGCACCGACTTCCAGGTGAAGATCCGCGGCTTCCGCATCGAGACCGGTGAAGTCGAAGCCGTGCTGCGCCAGTCATCGCAGGTGCGCGAGGCCGTGGTCCTGGCGCGTGAGGACGTGCCCGGGGACAAGCGGCTGGTCGCGTACATCGTGCCCACGGCTGACGCAGGCGACCTGGATCAGCTCAAGGCGTTCGCCCAGAAGCTGCTGCCGGACTACATGGTGCCGGCCGCGTTCGTCACCCTGCCCTCGCTGCCGCTGTCGGCCAATGGCAAGGTGGACCGCAAGGCGCTGCCCGCTCCGGAGGCGCCGCGCGTCTCCGACGCGAAGGTGTCCGCGCCTCGCAACGCGATGGAGACGGCACTCGTCGCCATCTGGGCGGAGGTGCTGCACCTGGAGACCGTCGGCATCCACGACGACTTCTTCGAGCTGGGCGGCCACTCGCTGCTGGCCACGCAGGTGGTGTCGCGCATCCGGTCCACGCTGGGTGTGGAGCTGCCTCTGGGAGACCTCTTCAGCGCGCCCACCGTGGCCACGCTGGCGGAGAAGCTGGGCAGTGCCAGTCGGACGCAGGCGCCCCCACTGGTCCGCGCGGAGCGGACCACCGCGCCGCCGCTGTCGTTCGCGCAGCAGCGCCTCTGGTTCATCGACCAGTTGGAGCCGGGCACCAGCCTGTACAACATGCCGCTGCCGCTGCGGCTGACGGGCGCGCTGGACGAAGGCGCGCTGCGCAAGAGCCTGGACGCGCTGATGGCGCGGCATGAATCGCTGCGCACCACGTTCCGAGTGGAAGCGGGCCAGCCCGTGCAGCGCATCCACGCCGAGGCCACCGTGCCCTTCGAGTCCGTGGACCTCACGGGCTCGACGGAGCCGCAGGCCGAGCTGGAGCGTCGGGCCCTCGCGGAGTTCCGCCGCCCGTTCGACCTGGAGCACGGACCGGTGATCCGCGCCCTGCTCATGAAGCTGGGCGCGGAGGACCACGTGCTGGTGCTGCACCTGCACCACATCGTGTCCGACGGCTGGTCTCTGGGCGTGTTGGTGCGCGAAGTCACCACGTTCTACGAGGCCTTCCGCCACGGACAAGTCCCGGCCCTGCCGGAGCTGCCCGTGCAGTACGCGGACTACGCCGTGTGGCAGCGAAACTGGCTGCAGGGTGACGTGCTGGAAGCGCAGTTGGGTTGGTGGAAGCAGCAGCTCGCGGGCGCACCCCACGTGCTGGACCTGCCCACCGACAAGCCGCGTCCGGCCGTCGCCACCCAGCGCGGCGACGCGGTGTCCGTGCGCCTGCCGCGTGCCCTGTCCGAGCAGGTGGAAGCCCTGGCCCAGAAGGAAGGCGCCACGCCCTTCATGGTGCTGCTGGCGGCCTTCCAGACCGTGCTGCATCGGTACTCGGGGCAGGACGACGTGCTGGTGGGTTCACCCATCGCGAACCGTGGCCACGCGGAGACGGAGGGCCTGATCGGCTTCTTCGTCAACACGCTGGTGCTGCGCGGCAGCTTCGGTGCGCGGCCCTCGTTCCGGCAGCTCCTGTCGCAGGTGCGCACCACGACGCTGGGCGCCTACGAACACCAGTACCTCCCCTTCGAGCGGCTGGTGGAGTCGCTGCAGACGACGCGCGACCTGGCCCGCACGCCGCTGTTCCAGGCGCTCTTCGCACTCCAGAACGCACCGGTGTCAGGGGCGACGATGCCCGGCCTCGCCGTGCAGCCCGCCGACTTCGGCAGCCGTGCGACCACCCTGTTCGAGCTGAGCCTGGACCTGAGCCGTGACGCGGACGGCTTCGCGGGCCGGCTCGAATACGCGACGGACCTGTTCGAGCCCGCCACCATCGAGCGGCTCCTCACGCACCTGCGCGTGCTGCTGGAGACCGTGGTCGTGCGGCCCGATGCCCCGCTGGCCGACCTGTCCCTCGATGCACCCGAGGCGCAGGCGCGGCTCCTCGACCTGGGACGCGGCGACGTCGTGGACTTCGACCTGGAGTCCACGGTGCACGGCCTCATTGAACAGCAGGCGGTCCGCACGCCGGACGCGGACGCCGTGGTGTTCGAGGGGACGACGCTGTCCTTCCGTCAGTTCAACGCCCGGGCCAACCAGCTCGCCCGGCACCTGCGCTCGCTGGGCGTGGGGCCGGAGAAGACGGTGGCTCTGAGCCTGGAGCGCTCCGCGGACGCCATCGTCGCGTTCCTCGCGGTGCTCAAGGCGGGCGGCGCGTTCGTGCCGCTCGACCCGGCGGCCCCTGACGCGCGCAAGGCCTACATCCTGGAGAACAGCCGCGCCTCCGTGCTGCTGACCACCCAGGCCCAGGCCGAAGCGTGGCGGCCCGACGTCGCCCACGTCGTGAAGCTGGATGTCGCACAGGCCCACATCGCGACCCTCTCCGAGGAGCCCCTGCCTGCCTCCGCGGGCCCGGACAACCTCGCGTACGTCATCTACACGTCGGGTTCCACGGGCACGCCCAAGGGCGTGATGGTGCAGCACCGCTCTGTCGTCCACCTGCACCACACGCTGGTCCGGAAGGTCTACACGCAGCAGCGCCCGCTGCGCGTCAGCCTCAACTCGGCGCTGTACTTCGATGCCGTCATCGAGGCGTTCATCAAGCTGCTCGCCGGCCACTGCCTCTGCATCATTCCGGAAGACACGCGCCGGGATCCGGAGCGGATGCTCACGTGGATTGAACAGCAGCGCATCGACCTGCAGACCAGCACGCCCTCGCAGCTCAAGCTCCTGCTGGAAGCCGGAATGCTGGAGCGCGCCTGGGTGCCGTCGCAGATCATGCTGGGCGGCGAAGCCCTGGACGAAGTGACGTGGCGGTTGCTGGCCACGACGGGCCGCACGCGTGCCTTCAACGGCTACGGTCCCACCGAGACCACTGTTTGCGTCACGACGTACGACATCCAGGGCACCGCCCTGTCCCAGCCCGTCATCGGCCGGCCGCTGGACAACCTGCGCGCCTACGTCCTCGATGAGCACCAGCGCCTGGTGCCCTTCGGCCTGCCCGGCGAGCTGTGCTTCTCCGGCGCGGGCGTCACGCGCGGCTACCTGGGCCAGCCGGAGCTGACAGCGGAGCGCTTCGTTCCGGATCCGTTCAGCACCGAGCCCGGCGCGCGCCTCTACCGCACGGGTGACAAGGCCCGCTGGCGCGAGGACGGCACGCTGGAGTTCATGGGCCGCCTGGACTTCCAGGTGAAGCTGCGCGGCTACCGCATCGAACTGGGCGAGGTCGAAGCCACCCTGCGCACGTACCCGGGCATCCGGGACGCGGTCGCGGCGGTGCGCGAGGACGTCCCCGGCGATGCGCGGCTCGTCGCCTGGGTCGTGCCGGAGGTGGACACCGCCCCCTTGCGCGAACACCTGCGCCGGTTCCTGCCCGACTACATGGTGCCGGCCACGTTCTTCACCCTGCCCGCCCTGCCGCTGACGCCCAACGGCAAGGTGGACCGCAAGGCCCTGCCCACGCCGGAAGCGTCGCGGATCCCCACCCGCATCACCGACGCGCCCGGGACGCCCACCGAGGTGGCCCTGGCCGCGCTGTGGAGCGAGCTGTTGCGCGTGCCCGCCGTGGGCCGTCACGACAACTTCTTCGAGCTGGGCGGCCACTCGCTGCTGGCCACGCAGGTCGTGGCCCGGGTGCGTGCCCGCTTCGGCGTGGAGCTGCCGGTCCGTGCGCTGTTCGAATCGCCCACCGTGGCGACACTCGCCCTGCGCCTGCCGGACGCTCCGACGGCCACCGTGCTGCCGCCGCTGATCCCGGCCGCGACGCCTGGGCCGCATCCGCTGTCGTTCGCGCAGCAGCGGCTGTGGTTCATCGATCAGCTGGACCCGGGCAGCCCGCTCTACAACATGCCCACCGCGCTGCGCCTGTCGGGCACGGTGGACGTCCCGGCGTTCCAGCAGGCCTTCGACGCCCTGATCCAGCGGCATGAATCGCTGCGCACCACGTTCGAGGCCCACGAAGGCGAGCCCCGTCAGCGCATCCACCCCGCCCCGGCGCGAAGCCTGTTCGTGGTGGACCTCACCACCCTGCCCCAGGAAGCGCGCGAGGCCGAAGTGCTCCGGCTCGCGAGCGAGGACGCCCTGCGTCCGTTCGACCTGGCCGCGGGCCCGCTGGTGAGGCTCACGCTGCTGAAGCTGGACGCGAGCGAGCACGTGCTGCTCCTGTGCCTCCACCACAGCATCAGCGATGGTTGGTCCATCGGCGTGCTGGTGCGCGAGGTCGTGGCCCTCTACGAGGCCTTCCGTCAGGGGCTGCCGTCGCCGCTGCCTCCGCTGCCGGTGCAGTACGCGGACTACTCCGTGTGGCAGCGCAACTGGCTCCAGGGTGATGCGCTCAATGCGCAATTGGGTTGGTGGAAGCAGCAGCTCGCCGGTGCGCCGCAAGCGCTGGCCCTGCCCACCGACAAGCCCCGTCCCCCGCAGCGCTCCGCACGGGGCGCCATGCTCCCGGTGCACGTGCCTCCGGCCCTGAGCGAAGCGGTGGAGGCCCTGGCGCAGCGTGAGGGCGCTACGCCCTTCATGGTGCTGCTGTCGGCCTTCCAGACCCTGCTGCACCGGTACTCCGGTCAGGAGGATCTGCTGGTGGGCACGTCCATCGCGGGCCGGCGCCACGCGGAGACGGAGGGCCTCATCGGCTTCTTCGTCAACACGCTGGTGCTGCGCGCCCGCTTCGACGCGCGTCCCTCGTTCCGTCAGGTGCTCACGCAGGTGCGCGCCAACACGCTGGGCGCGTACGAACACCAGGACATCCCGTTCGAGCGGCTGGTGGAAGCGCTCCAGCCCGCGCGCGACCTGTCGCGCACGCCGCTCATCCAGGCCCTCTTCGTGCTCCAGAACACGCCGGAGTCGGAAGCGCGCCTGCCGGAGCTCACGCTGCGGCCGGTGGAGGTGGAGCTGAACTCGACGAAGTTCGACCTGGACCTGAGCCTGAGCCGCACGGCCCGGGGCTTCGAGGGCGCCCTCTTCTACAGCACGGATCTCTTCGAGGCGGCCACCGCCCGGAGGTTGACGGAGCACCTGGTCCAATTGCTGGAAGGCGCCATCGCCACGCCGGACGCCGCCGTGGAGACGCTGCCCCTGCTGTCCGCGGACGAGCGTCAGTGGGTGCTGGAGGAGTGGAGTGGCGAGACGGCCGACTTCCCGGCCGACCTGTCCTTCCACACGCGCTTCGAGCAGCAGGTGACCCGCACGCCCAAGGCACCCGCCGTGGTGATGGGTGACACGACGGTCTCCTTCCACCAGCTCAACGTGCGCGCCAACCAGCTCGCCCACTACCTGCGCACGCTGGGGGTGGGCCCCGAGGTGCCGGTGGCGTTCAGCCTGGAGCGCTCGCCGGAGGCCCTGGTCGCGCTGCTGGGCATCCTCAAGGCGGGCGGTGCCTACGTGCCGCTCGACCCGGCGGCCCCCGCCGCGCGCAAGGCCTTCATCCTGGAGAACAGCGGCGCATCGGTGCTGCTGACGACCCAGGCCCTGGCGGAGACGTGGCAGCCGACGGTGCGTCATCTGGTGCGGCTGGACACGGAGGCACGGCGCATCGATGCGCTGTCGCCGGGCAACCCGCGCGCGGACGTGCGGCCCGAACACCTGGCGTACATCCTCTACACGTCCGGCTCCACGGGCACGCCCAAGGGCGTGATGGTGCAGCACCGCTCCGTGATGCACCTGCATCGCGCCATGGCGGACGTCCTCTCCGCAGAAGGCCCGAAGGTCATGCGGGCCAGCCTCAACGCGCCGCTCTACTTCGACGTGTCCGTGGGGCAGCTGTTGCTGCTGCTGGATGGACACTGCCTGTGCCTCGTCCCGGAGGACGTGCGCCTGGAGCCGGAGCGGATGCTCGCGTGGCTGGAGCAGCAGCGCATCGACGTGCTGGATTGCACGCCGTCGCAGCTCAAGCCCCTGCTGGAGGCGGGCCTGCTGGAGCGCACCCACGTGCCGGCGAGCATCCTCGTCGCCGGTGAAGCGGTGGATGAAGTCACCTGGCGCGTCCTCGCCGGGACGACGCGCACGCGCGCCATCAATGCCTATGGCCCCACCGAGGGCACGGTGTACGCCACCTCGTGGAGCATGCAGGGCGCGCCGCAGCTGGCGCCCGTCATCGGCCGGCCGCTCGTCAACATGGGGGCGTTCGTGCTCGACGCGAGCCTGAACCCCGTGTCGGTGGGCGTGCCCGGGGAGCTGTTCATCTCCGGCGAGGGACTCGCACGCGGCTACCGCGCCCGGGCGGACCTCACCGCGGAACGCTTCATCCCCCACCCGTTCAGCACCCGGCCCGGTGCGCGCCTGTACCGCACGGGCGACCGGGCCCGCTGGCGGCAGGACGGCACGCTCGACTTCATGGGGCGCGTGGACTTCCAGGTGAAGCTGCGCGGCTTCCGCATCGAGCCCGGTGAAATCGAAGCCGCCCTGCGCACGCACCCGGGCATCCGGGACGCGGTGGCCCTCGTCCGCGAGGACGTCCCGGGCCTGCCGCGCCTCGTGGCCTACGTGGCCCCCGCCGTGGACACTGCTCCGCTGCGCGGCCACCTCCAGCGCTCGCTGCCGGAGTACATGGTGCCGGCCACCTTCGTCGCGCTGCCGGCGCTTCCGCTCACGACCAACGGGAAGGTGGACCGCTTGGCCCTGCCGGCCCCGGTGGATGGGGCGGCGAGTTCGGGGGGCCTGATGGGTCCGCGCGATGAGACCGAGGCACGGCTCGCGCTGCTCTGGGCGCAGGCCCTGGGCGTGTCCGCCGTGGACGTGCGCAGCAGCTTCTTCGAGCTGGGTGGCCACTCGCTGCTCGCGGTGCGCTTGCTGGCGGCGGTGAACCGTGAGTCGGGCCGTCGCCTCCCGCTGTCGGCGCTCTTCCAGGCGCCCAGCGTGGAGCGGTTCGCGCGGTGGATGAATGAGGCGCAGGACACCCGGCCCTTCTCGCCGCTGGTGCCCTTCGCGAAGGAAGGCCCGGGCACCGCCCCGCCGTTCTTCTGCGTCCACCCGGTGGGTGGCAACGTGCTCGCGTACGCGGAGCTGGCGCGGCGGTTGGGCGCGGACCAGCCCTTCTACGGCCTGGAGGCGCGGGGCCTGGACGGCACGAGTGCACCCCTGGGGACGGTGGAGGTGATGGCCACCAGCTACGTGCAGGCGCTGCGCACGGTGCAGCCTTCCGGCCCCTACCACCTGGGCGGCTGGTCGCTGGGCGGCGTCATCGCGTACGAGATGGCGCACCAACTGCGCGCGGCGGGCGAGGAGGTGGCGCTGCTCGCGCTCATCGACTCGTACGTCCCGGAGACGGTGGCGGCTTCGGAGCCGGCCCTGGAGCGCACGCTGGCCGTGGGCTTGTTCGCCCAGGACTTGATGGGCGTGTCCCTGGCGGAGCTGGAGCTGGACATGGCGGAGCTGGCGACGCTGGAGCCCGAAGCGGCCCTCACGCGGGTGCTGGAGTCCGCGGTGCGTGCCGGAGCACTGCCGCCCGGCGTGGACAGCGCGAACCCGGCCGCCCTCTTCCGTGTCTTCGAGGCCAACCTCGAAGCGGCCCGGCGCTACCGCCCGCCCGCGATGGAACAGCAGGTGCTGCGCGTGCAGGCGGACACGGGTTCGGGTGACGGCGGCTGGTCGGCGCTTGTCGGTGAACGGCTGGAGTCGTACCGCCTGCCGGGCAACCACTACACGCTGCTGCGCGAGCCCACCGTGCAGACCGTGGCGGACCTGTTGAAGAAGGCCCTCCGCGATCCGCACGGAAAGTAGCGGCTGCGGAGGTGCCATAGGGCATCAGCCCCCCGCTCCCTCGCTTGAGGGAGCGGGGCGGAATCCGCGACTTCACCCCAGGTGACACCGTCCGCCGGACTCGGAACGTGACCTCCTCGGATCCTGTCGCACCGGTGCTGACACCGGACGCGATGATCACGATGCAGAGGAACTTCATGGGCTGGTTGGAAATGACCCTTCGGCCACGCCTGATTTTTCGCCCCTCCACGCCTCGCTTCCTGAGTGGGCTGGCGACAACGATCCTGTAGCGGGAACCGGCACAGGGAGTGCCTGAGGAGCACACGCGAGGGCTGCTAAGAAGTGTCCGCGTTTTCGACACTCTGGATGGCTCCCCGTGCCTGACTTCTCGCGAACCCTTCCTGGCGTCCTGTTGAATCTCGTGGTGGGGCCCTCGGCCCACGCGCCGCTCTACACCTTCCTCGGGGAGGCGGACGGCGAAGAGACCGTGCTCAGCGCGTTCGAGCTGGACGTGCGCGCACGTCGCATCGCCGCGGCGTTGCAGGCACGGGGCGCGGTGGGCGAGCGAGTGCTGCTGCTCTACCCGCCGGGCCTGGACTACGTCGCAGGCTTCTTCGGCTGCCTCTACGCGGGCGCGGTGGCGGTGCCCGCCTATCCGCCGGACCCGATGCGGCTGGAGCGCACCCTGCCCCGGCTGCGCGCCATCATCCAGGACGCGCAGGCGTCGGTGGTGCTCACCACGTCGGGCATCCTGGAGCTGTCGGACTTCGTCTTCGAGCAGGCGCCGGACTTCCGCTCGCTGCACTGGATGGCGACGGACGCGCTGCCGGAGGGCGCTGAGAAGGACTGGCGCACGCCGGACGTGGACGCGGAGTCGCTCGCGTTCCTCCAGTACACGTCCGGGAGCACGGGCACGCCCAAGGGCGTGATGCTCACGCACGCGAACCTGCTGCACAACCTGGGGCTCATCCACCACGCGTTCCAGGCGCGGGCGGACAGCGTGGGCGTCATCTGGCTGCCGCCGTACCACGACATGGGCCTCATCGGCGGCATCCTGGAGCCGCTGCACGGAGGGTTCCCGGTGACGTTGATGTCGCCCATGGCCTTCCTCAAGCGGCCCATGGCGTGGCTGGAGGCGGTGTCGCGCTTCGGGGGCACCATCAGCGGCGGTCCAAACTTCGCGTTCGACCTGTGCGTGAGGAAGAGCACGCCCGAACAGCGGCGGGCCCTGGACCTGAGCCGCTGGGAGGTGGCGTTCTGCGGCGCGGAGCCCATCCGTCCGGAGACGCTGGATCGCTTCGTGGAGGCGTTCGGACCCAGCGGCTTCCGGCGCGAGGCGTTCTATCCCTGCTATGGCCTGGCGGAAGGGACGCTCATCGTCTCCGGAGGCGAGAAGTCGACTCCGCCGGTGTCGGTGACGATCTCCGGAAGCGCGCTGGAGCGCCACCGCGCGGAGGAGTCCGGCGCGGGTGAACCGGGCGCGCGGACGCTGGTGGGCTGCGGCCGGACGCTGTTGGAGCAGCGGATCGCCATCGTGGATCCGGACACGCTGGAGCGGCGAGCGCCCGGTGAGGTGGGCGAGGTCTGGGTGTCGGGCCCGAGCGTGGCACGGGGCTACTGGGGCCGTGAGGACGCGACGCGCGAGACGTTCCAGGCGCGCATCGCGCGGGAGGACTCGGGGCCGTTTCTTCGCACGGGCGACCTGGGGTTCCTGCGGCCCGAGGGTGAGCTGTACGTCACCGGCCGGCGCAAGGACCTGATCATCCTGCGGGGCCGCAACCACTACCCCCAGGATCTGGAGGCGACGGTGGAGACCGCGCACCCGACGCTGCGGCCAGGTGGTGTCGCGGTGTTCTCGGTGGAGGTGGCGGGCGAGGAACGCGCGGTCGTCGTGCAGGAGATCGACGTGCGCCGGCTGGAGAGCCTGCGCCAGCAGTTCGAGGCGGTGGACGCGGCGCTCGGCACCATCCGGCAGCGGCTGGCGGAGTCGCATGAGGTGCAGGCGCACGCGGTGGTGCTCATCGAGCCGGGCAGCCTGCCCAAGACGTCCAGCGGCAAGGTGCAGCGGCACGCGTGCCGCACGGGCTTCCTGACCGGAACGTTGCAGGAGGTGAGGACATGGCGGGAGGCCTCCGATTCCATGGTTGCCTCTGTGTCCCAACAGGCGGCGCTCGGCAGGGACACGATGGTCCCGGCCTCGAAGCAGGACGTCGCGGCGGAGCGCCCGTCGTCCGGAGTCGCCGCCTCCCAGCCCGTGGTGTTCAGCAAGGACGCGACGGCCCGGCCCTCTGAGCAGGACGTGGTGACATGGCTGCGTGCCGTGGTCGCGCGACACTTGCGCATGCGCCCCGAGGACATCGACGTCTCGGCGCCGGTGACGCGCTTCGGGTTGGACTCACTGGGCGCGGTGGAGCTGGCCCATGAGGTGTCCGCGGGCACGGGGCTGCGCGTCCCCATGGAGTGGCTCCTCCAGGGGCCCAGCATCACGTCCCTGGCTCAGCAACTGCTGACCCTCCGGGATGAAGCGGGTCCGGGGGCCAGTGCACCGCGCCGTCGGAACGTGGAGGGCGAACGCGCGGTGTCCTTCGCCCAGGCGGGACTGTGGTTCCTGGATCGGTACGCCCCGGGCGATGTGACCTACAACCTGCCCGCGGCCGTGCGGCTGGAGGGCGCGCTGGACGTGGCCGCGCTGGAGGGCAGCCTCGCGGCGCTCGCGGCCCGCCATGAGGCCCTGAGAACCACCTTCCGGGAGGTGCATGGACGGCCCTCGCAGGTCATCGCCCCGGACGTCGCACTGCCCCTCACGCGCGTGTCCCTGGAGTCCCTGCCGGCCGGAGCCCGCGAGGCCGAGGCCTCCCGCCTGGCGCACGAAGAGGCCCGCCACCCGTTCCTCCTGGCGCGAGGCCCGCTGGTCCGCACCACGCTCCTGACGCTGGACGCACGCACGCACCTGCTGGTGCTGGTCATGCACCACACCGTGTCGGACGCCACCTCCATGGCGGTGATGGTGCGCGAGCTGTCCGCGCTCTACGCCGCACGGCTCGAAGGCCGCCCGTCGCCCCTGCCCGCCCTGCCTCTGGGCTACGCCGACTACTCGGACTGGCAGCGGGAATGGCTGGACGGGGGCCGGCTGGAGTCCCAGTTGGAGTATTGGCGCCAGCAGCTCGCCAACGCGCCTCGACTGCTGGAGCTGGCCACGGATCGGCCGCGTCCAGCCGCGCGTGGGACCGCGGGCGCCCGGGTGCCGGTGGTGCTGGAGGCCGGACTCGCGGCCTCGGTGCGGACGCTGGCGGTGCGCGAGGGCGTGACGCCCTTCATGGTGCTGCTCGCGGCCTTCCAGACGGTGCTCGCGCGCCGCTCAGGGCAAGCCGACATCAGCGTGGGCACGGCCATCGCGGGCCGGAGCCGCGCGGAGCTTCAGGGCGTGGTGGGCTTCTTCGTCAACGCGCTGGTGATGCGCACCCGGCTGTCCGGTGAGCCCACCTTCCGGGAGCTGCTGGGCCGGGTGCGGGAGACGGCCCTGGGCGCGTACGCGCATCAGGATGTGCCCTTCGAGAAGGTCGTGGAGGCCCTCAAGCCCCCGCGCGATCGCGGACACACGCCGCTGTTCCAGGTGATGTTCAACCTCCAGGGCGCGCAGGTGGATCCGCCCGCACTGCCGGGCCTCCAGTCGCGCCTGCTGGACGTGCACACCGGCACGGCCATGTTCGACCTGACGCTGTCCCTGGCCGAGTCGCCTCAAGGCTTCGAGGGCTTCCTGGAGTACGCCACCGATCTGTTCGACGCGGACACCGCGACCCGGCTGGCCGGACACCTGCGCGTGCTGCTGGAGGCCGCGATCGAAGCGCCGGACGCGCCGCTCTTCCGCCTGCCGTGGCTTACGTCCGATGAGCGCCAGCAGGTGCTCGTCGCGTGGAACGACACCGTCCGCCCCTACCCCGCCGACAGCACCGTCGCGGCGATCTTCGCGGCGCAGGTCGCGCGTCGCCCGGACGCCATCGCGGTGGAGTCCGAGGACGAACGGCTGACGTACGCGCAGCTCGACGTGCGGGCCAACCAGCTCGCCCATGTCCTCCGGGCCCACGGCGTCGGACCGGACGTGCCGGTGGCGGTGTGCCTGGAGCGCTCGGTGGGCTTCGTCGTCACGGTGCTCGCCATCACCAAGGCGGGCGGGGCCTATGTGCCGCTGGATGTGTCCTACCCCGCGCAGCGGCTGGGCTTCATGCTGGAGGACTCCCGGCCGAGCCTGCTCCTCACCACGCGTGAGCTGCGCGGACGGTTGCACGTCCCCGATGCGTCCCTGCCCTGCCTCTTCGTGGAGGAGCTGACGCTGGAGGGTCAGCCCTCCACCGCGCCGACGGTCGACGTGGGACCGCGCCACCTGGCGTACGTCATCTTCACCTCCGGCAGCAGCGGTCGGCCCAAGGGCGTGGGCGTCGAACAGCGCGGCCTCGTGCGACTCGTGCACGCGGCGCAGTACTCGCGTTATGGCTCGCGCGACACGTGGTTGCTCTTCGCGCCCGTGTCCTTCGACGGCTCCGTGCTGGAGCTGTGGACCCCGCTGCTTCACGGCAGCCGGCTCGTCATCTTCCCCGGCAATGTGCCCGCGGGAGACATGGACACGCTTGCCCGGGTGGTGGAGCGCCATGGCGTCACCTTCGCCCACCTGCCCTCCGGCCTCTTCTCCCAGTTGATGGAGCACCGGCCCGACATCCTCGGGCGCCTGCGCGAGCTGCACGCGGGCGGCGACATCGTCTCCGTGCCGCACGTGCGTCGGGCGGTGGAGACGCTGGGACGGCCCTTCACCAACGGCTACGGTCCCACGGAGTGCTCGGTGGTCGCCACCACCTTCACGGTGGAGCGGCCGGAGCAGATCGGCGCATCGGTGCCCATTGGTGCGCCGCTCGCCAACACGACGGTGTACGTGCTGGACGCTCGGCTGGAGCCGGTGCCCGTGGGCGTGCCGGGCGAGCTGTTCCTCGGCGGTGATGGCGTGGCCCGGGGCTACGTGTCGCGGCCGGACCTGACGGCGGAGCGCTTCATCCCGGATGCGCAGGGCACCACGCCCGGCGCGCGGCTGTACCGCACGGGCGACCTGGTCCGCTGGCTTCCCACCGGGGTGCTGGAGTTCCTGGGTCGGGCCGACCATCAGGTGAAGGTGCGCGGCTTCCGCATCGAGCTGGCGGAGGTGGAGGCCGCGCTGCGCGAACAGCCCGAGGTGCAGGAGGTCGCGGCGGTGGTGCGCGAGGACGTGCCCGGGGACAAGCGGCTCGTCGTCTACGCGATGCCGCGTGCCGGGCACTCGCTGGAGACCGCGCGGATGCGCGAGGCCCTGCGACAGCGGTTGCCGGAGTACATGGTGCCGTCGGTGTTCGTGACGCTGGCCACCCTGCCCCTGAATCCCAGCGGCAAGGTGGACCGCAAGGCCCTGCCCGCGCCGGACGCCGCGTCCACCGGACGGCAGGACCGCTTCGTGGAACCCACCCATCCGCTGGAGCAGCGCATCGCCCCGGTGTGGGCCCGTGAGCTGTCCACCGACCGGGTGGGCGTGCACGATCACCTCTTCGACGATCTGGGTGGCACGTCGCTGTCCGTGGTGCGCATCGCCGCGCGCTTGAGCGAGGAGCTGGGCCACGACGTGCCCGTGGTGTGGCTGTTCGAACACCCCACGGTGGAGGCGCTCGCGCAGCGCCTGGAGCGCGAGTCCCAGGGGCCGGGAGCCGCCGAGGCCCCCATGCCCGGTCACCGCCCCCGCGAGGCCCCGCAGGCCAGCGCCTCGGGTTCCATCGCGATCATCGGCATGGCCGGCCGCTTCCCGGGTGCGAAGACCGTGGCGGAGTTCTGGAGCAATCTGCGCGGGGGCGTGGAGTCCATCTCACGCTTCACGCCGGAGGAGCTGGAGCACATGCCCGGCCTGCCGGAAGGGCTGGAGCTGTGGCACCACCCGGCGTTCGTCCCGGCCGCCGGCATCCTGGAGGGCGTGGAGCAGTTCGACCATGCCTTCTTCAACATGTCCCTGCGCGAGGCCCAATTCACGGATCCGCAGCAGCGGCTGTTCCTCCAGACGGCGTGGACCGCGCTGGAGGACGCGGGCGTGGATCCGGAGCGCTTCCCCGGGGCCATCTCGCTGTACGCGGGGGCCTCCGGTTCCGGCTACTCGGAGACCGTGCGGCAGGCGATGCCGCTGGATGCGGCGTCGTTCCTGGAACTGCAAGGCACCGCCACGCACGAGAGCCTGGCGACCAAGACGTCCTTCAAGCTGGGGCTGACCGGTGAGAGCACGCTGCTCTACACCGCGTGCTCCACGGGCCTCGTCGCGGTGCACCTGGCCTGCAAGAGCCTCCGAGGGGGCGAGTCCGATGTGGCGCTCGCGGGCGCGACGCGGCTGGCGGTGCCGCAGCGCACGGGCTACGTGCACCAGGAAGGGCTCATCTTCTCGCCGGATGGCCACTGCCGCGCGTTCGACGCGAAGGCGAAGGGCACGCTGTCCGGCAACGGCGTGGGCGCGGTGGTGCTCAAGCGCCTGGAGGACGCGGTCCGGGATGGCGATGCCATCTACGCCGTCATCCGGGGCTCGGCCCTCAACAACGACGGCCTGCACAAGTCCGGCTTCACCGCGCCCAGCGTGCGCGGACAGGCCGCCGTGGTGACGCAGGCCCTGACCAACGCGGGCGTGTCGCCAAAGGCCATCGGTTACGTGGAGGCCCACGGCACCGCGACCCCGCTGGGCGACCCGATTGAAGTGGCGGCCCTGACGCGCGCCTACGGCCTGGGGCCGGAGCACCGGGGCACCATCGCGCTGGCGTCGCTGAAGACGAACGTGGGCCACCTGGACACGGCCGCGGGGCTCGCGGGCCTGATGAAGGCCGCGCTCGCACTGCACCACGGAGAGATTCCGCCCAGCCTCCACTTCGAGCAGCCCAACCCGCAGATCGACTTCGAGGCGAGCCCGTTCTTCGTCAACACGGCGTTGAGGCCGTGGCCTCGCGGTGAGAGGCCCCGCTTCGCCGCGGTCAGCTCGTTCGGCATCGGCGGCACCAACGCGCACGCCGTCCTCGGGGAAGCCCCCCTGCGGCGGAGCGGCGCGACTTCGCGTTCCCACCAGCTCGTCCTGCTGTCCGCGCGCACGCCGGAGGCACTGGAGGCGGCGACGCGTCAGCTGGAGGCGCATGTGCTCGCGGGGATGGAGGGCCAGTCCCTGGCGGACCTGGCCTTCACGCTCGGCGTGGGCCGCAAGGTGTTCGAGTTCCGCAAGGCGCTGGTGGCGAAGGACGGGGAGGATCTGGCGCGGCAGCTTCGCAAGCCGGTGGCAGCGGTGAAGGGAGCGCCGCGTGCGCCGCGCGTGGCGTTCGTGTTCTCCGGCCAGGGCGCGCAGCAGGTCGCCATGGGCCGCGAGCTGGCGGAGGCCTCGCCGGCGTTCCGCGCGCACCTGGGGGCGTGCCTCGCGCTGTTGGATGCGCCGCTGCGTGAGCGCGTGTCGGAGCTGCTGCGTCCGGCGGAGGGCGCGGACGTCAAGGCGAGCCTCGCGGACACGCGCGTGGCGCTGCCCGCGTTGTTCAGCGTGCAGGTGTCCCTGGCGTGGCTGTGGCGAGACCTTGGGGTGACGCCGCACGCGGTGCTGGGTCACAGCTTCGGGGAGTACGCGGCGGCATGCGTCGCGGGCGTGCTGTCCCTGGAGGACGCGATGCGCCTCGCGGTCACGCGCGGGGAGCTGATGCACCACCTGCCTCCGGGCGCGATGCTCGCGGTGGCGTTGCCCCAGGAGCAGGTGCTGCCGCTGCTGTCGGAGCGACTGTCGGTCGCGGCAGTGAATGCGCCGGACCGGTGCGTGGTGTCCGGGCCGGTGGAGGAAGTGGAGCGGCTGGAGGCGGAGCTGCGCCAGCGCAAGGCGGGAGCAGTGCGGATGCCCGCGCCGCATGCGTTCCACTCGGCGGATGTGGAGCCGCTGATGCCGGAGCTGGCGCGGGTGGTGGCTTCACTGCGCCGTTCGGAGCCGGCGGTCCGGTACGTGTCCGGCCTCTCGGGCACGCTGACGCGGCCGGGACAGCTCACGGATCCCGACTACTGGGCGCAGCAGATGCGCCAGCCGGTGCTCTTCAGCGACGCGGTGGGAGCACTCCAGGAAGAGGGCTGCGCGGTGTTGCTGGAAGTAGGGCCCGGCCAGGACCTGACGCCACTGGTCCGCTCGAACCTGAGCATGGACGGCGATCGCGTCCGCGCGCTGGCGTCGCTGCGCCGGGGCGGGACGACGACGGAGACGCAGTCCTGGCTCCAGGCCGTGGGCGAGCTGTGGACTGCAGGCGTCCTCGTGGATTGGAGCGCGTTCTACGCGCACGAGCAGCGACTGCGGCTGCGCCTGCCGACGTACGCGTTCCAGGAGAAGGCCGCATGGGTCGAGCCACGCGCCCGCGCCCTGCCCTCCCACTTCATGGCCCCGGGACAGCGCGCCATATCGGCGGCCCCTGTTCACTCCGACGCCGCGAATCTGGAGACACCGCCCTCGATGCCCACGGCTGGCATCGGGAACGCGGAGGCTCCCTCCACGGTGCCCACGGCGAGCGCAACGTCCTCCGCCGTGCGTCCCCTGCTGCCGGGCCTCACCGCGCACACGGCGTCCACCGCCGTGGTCCCCGCCCCTGTTCCCGCGGGCCGTGAGGACGCGCCGCGCGGTGAACTGGAAGAGCGCGTCGCCGCGCTGTGGCGTGAGCGCCTGGGCATGGACTTCGTCGGCCGCGACGACAACTTCCTCGAAATCGGCGGCAACTCGCTGACGGCCGCCCAGCTCCTCAACCAACTGCGCGACACCTTCGGCGTCCAGTTGCCGCTGGCCGCGCTCTTCGAGGCTCCCACCGTCGCCGGCATCGCCCAGCGCCTGGAGCCGCTGCTGCTCCAGGCCCCCCAGGCTCCCGTCACGGCGGAGCTGCCCCTGGTGCCCCGTCCCCGCACGGAGACGCTGCCCCTGTCCTTCGTGCAGGAGCGCGTCTGGCGCCTGGAACAGCACCTGCCCGGCCTGTCCGCGTACACCATCCCGTTCGTCCTGCGGCTTGAAGGCGTCGTGAACGCCGACGTCCTGGAGCGAGGCATCCAGGAGATCGTCCAGCGCCACGAAGCGCTGCGCACCACGTACGACGTGGTGGACGGCCGCCCCGTGCAGCGCTTCCACGCGAAGATGCACGTCCCCCTCACGCGCGTGGAACTCCAGGGCCCACCGGAGACACGCGAGGCCGAGGCCCTGCGCATCGCCCGCGAGGACGCCGCCGCGCCGTACGATCTCGTCAAGGGCCCCGTGATGCGCGCCACGCTGGTGCGCCTGGAAGCCCGGCACCACCTGCTGGTGGCCGGCATCCACCACATCGTCTGCGACACGCTCTCCATCGCCCTCTTCGTCCAGGAGCTGGGCCAGCTCTACGACGCCTTCATCGAAGGCCGTCCGTCGCCCCTGCCCCCGCTGCCCATCCAGTACGCGGACTTCGGCGCATGGCAGCGCCAGAGCATCGCGGAAGCACGCCTGCCCGAGCAGGAGCAGTGGTGGCGTCAGCGGCTGGCCGGAATGCCCCGGCAGATCGACCTGCCCACCGACCGGCCCCGCCCCGCGAACAGCCCGCTCACCTCCGCGCGCCTGGACGTCGAGTTCCCGTCGACGCTCGCCCGGGAGCTGTCCGCCTTCGCCAAACGCGAGGGCATCACGGGCTACATGACCGTGCTCGCGGCGTGGCAGACGCTGCTGCACCGCTACAGCGGGCAGTCGGACCTCATCGTCGGCACGCCCATCGCGAACCGCACCCGGCCGGAGTTGTTCCCGCTCATCGGCTACGTCGCGCACTCGGCCGCGTTCCGCACCCGCTTCGTGGGCGACCCGACCTTCCGCGACCTGCTCGCGCAGATCCGCGAAGAGGTGAACGACGCCCAGGCGCGTCCGGATGTGCCCTTCGAATACCTGGTGGAAGCGCTCATCCCCGGCAAGGACATCGGCAAGGGCCGCATGGCCGACTCCGTGTTCGTCTTCCACTCGGGCGCCAGCGCTGGCGCGACGACGCTGGAACTCAAGGGCATGCGCGGCTCGCTGGTGGAGGTGCCCGACACGCCCGTCCAGTGGGGCGCCACGCTGGCCGACCTCACGCTGGTGCTCTTCGAGTCCACCGGCCGCCTCCACGGCGCGCTGGAGTACGCGACGGAGCTGTTCGACACGGGCACCGTGAAGCGCCTGATGGAGCACTTCCAGGTGCTGCTGTCCGCGGCGATCTCCCAGCCCGACACGCACCTCTCCCGCCTGCCCCTGTCCACGGAAGCCGAGCGGCGCGCCTGGCCGCGTCCCCGCACCGTGGCGGGCTTCACCTCCGTGCCCGCCCTCCTCGCGGACCGGCGCGCCCGTCAGGCGGACACCGTCGCGGTGTCACGCGGTGAGCAGCACTGGACCTGGGCCGCGCTGGGTGCCCGGGCAGGCGCCCTGGCCACGCGGCTGAAGTCGCTCGGCGTGAAGGCCGGGACTCCCGTGGCCGTGAGCCTGCGCGCCTCACCGGAGAAGCTGGCCGCGCTGTGGGGCGTGCTGGAGGCCGGAGGCGCGGGGGTCGCGCTGGGGCCCTCCGACCTGGGCGGCCTGCCGGGCTACGCGACCGACGGCGCGCGCGTGCCGGTGCTCATCACCTCACGCGACCTCGTCACCTCCGTGCGTGTGGAGGCTTCGCGCGTGCTGTACGTGGAGGACGTCCTCGACACCGGGGAGCCCTCGCTTCCTCACGAGGATGCCGCGAACGCGGATGCGCTGGCGTGGCTGTTGGATCGGCGCGCGGGACAGCCCGCGTGGGCCCTGGGCCACCGCGAGCTGGCGGAGTTCTTCACGGGCCTGGACGCGCGACTGTCCCCCACCGAAGGGGGCACGTGGCTGGCCGCGAGCGAGTCGGCGCCGGACCGGCCGGACCTGGAGGCGCTGTGGGCGCTCTCCCGAGGACTGCGCGTGGTGTTCCCACCGGAGCAGGTGACTGCGCGGCTGGTGCACCTGCACGGTGGCGGTCCTCGCGCGAAGGCGATGGACCTGAGCCTCATCTACTTCGCCAACGACGAGGACTCGATCACCGGGCCCAAGTACGAGCTGTTGATGGAGGGCGCGAAGTTCGCGGACGCGAACGGCTTCTCCGCCGTGTGGACGCCGGAGCGGCACTTCCACTCCTTCGGAGGCCTGTACCCGCAGCCGGCGGTGATCTCCGCCGCGCTCGCCGCCATCACGAAGAACCTGCGCCTGCGCTCCGGCAGCGTGGTGCTGCCGCTGCATGATCCGCTGCTCATCGCGGAGCAGTGGTCCGTGGTGGACAACGTGTCCCAGGGCCGCGTGGGCCTCTCCGTGGCCACGGGCTGGCACGTGCACGACTTCACCTTCGCGCCGGCCAACTACGAGAACCGGCGCGACATCCTCCTGCAGAACCTGAAGACGCTGCGAGCGCTGTGGCGCGGCGAGAAGGTGACCCGGCCGGCGGGTGGCGGCACGACGGTGGAGCTGTCCCTGCGTCCCAAGCCGGTGCAGAAGGAGCTGCCGGTGTGGCTCACCGCGACGGTGAACCCGGACACCTTCCGGCTGGCGGGCGAGCTGGGCGCGGGCGTGCTGACGGGCCTGATGTCGCACTCGCTGGAGGAGCTGAAGTCGAAGGTGGCCCTCTACCGCGACGCGTGGCGCCGCAACGGACACCCGGGCCGCGGCCACATCACCTGCATGCTGCACACGTACCTGGGAGACGACGAGGCGGAGGTGTTGCGCACGGTGCGTCAGCCGCTGCTCGACTACTTCCGAAGCTCGGCGGACATCTCCACGTCCCTGCTGCGGGCGCAGGGCTACCAGGGCGACATCGAGAAGCTGTCCCCGGACGACATCAACGCGCTGCTGGAGCACACCTTCGAGCACCACGCGAAGACGACGGGCCTCATCGGCACGGTGGAGAGCGGCCTGAAGCGGCTGCGCGAGGTGCGCGAGGCGGACGTGGACGAGGTGGCCGCCCTCCTCGACTTCGGCCTCGAAACTCCGGTGGTGCTGGAGGGCCTGCGCCGGCTGGCCACGGTGCGCGAACGGATGGACGCGGAGGGCACCGCCCGCCAGGAGCAGGTGCTGGTGGAGGGCGAACAGGGCGTGGAGGGGCTCCTCGCGCTCGCGAAGCAGCCCGGTCCGGTGCTGATGCACGCGTCGGCCCGGCTCGCGCGCACGCTGGCGGACCTGTCCGGGGCCCGGGAGTCCCTGGGCGCGGTGGGCGCGCTGGTGCTGGAGGACGCGTCGGTGGAGCTGGCCTCCGCGCTGCACCAGACCGCGGGCGTGGAGGTGCTCCTGTCCGGAGGCACCAGCGACGGTGCGCTCCTGCCCCGCGCGCCCGACGAACGAGTCCCCTCCAGCCTCCAGGCCTGGGTGCTGGACCCGGCGGGACAGCCGGTGCCCGTGGGTGTGGTGGGAGAGCTGGCCCTCGCGGGCGCGGGGCTCCCCGGAGGCCTGTGGAAGGCCGAGGAGGAGGCGCGTCACCGGTGGATCCCGCATCCGACGGAGGTCTCCGCGCGGCTGTTCCGCACTGGCCGCCACGCGCGTCTGCGCGCGGATGGCCGGGTGGATCCGGTGACGCTGCGCCTGCCTCCGCCCGTGACGCGTCCACGCACGGAGGCGCCCCCGCGCCCCGTCGCAAGCCCGGCTGCTCCCAGCGGGCCGCCGCCCATCCCGAGGGCGCCCAGGAACCCGCCGCCGCCGCTGTCCTTCGCGCAGCAGCGGCTGTGGTACCTCCAGCAGTTGGAGCCTTCGAGCAGCGCGTATAACAACGCGTCCTCCTTCCGCCTCACGGGGGAGCTGGACGTCGCCGCGCTCCAGGCCGCGCTGAACGAACTGGTGGCCCGGCACGAAGTGCTGCGCACGACGTACGCCCTGCGGGATGACCGCGCGGTGCAGCTCGTCCATCCGGCGCAGGGCCTGCCCCTGCCGTTCGTGGAAGCGACCGGCGACACGCCCGAGGCCCGCGAAGCGGAGATGGTGCGGCTGTGCCAGGGGTTCATCACCCTGCCCTTCGACCTGGAGAAGGTCGTCCTCCGCGCGTGGCTCGTGCGCGTGGAGCCGCGGGTGCATGTGCTGGCGCTGGTGCTCCACCACGCGGTGTCCGACGCGTGGTGCACCATGGTGCTCGCGCGCGAGCTGACGGTGCTCTACGCGACGTACAGCGCGGGCATGAAGTCCTCGCCGCTGCCGCCGCTGCCGGTGCAATACGCGGACTACGCGGTGTGGCAGCGGGAGTGGCTGGAAGGCGCGGTCATGGAGGAGCAGGTCGCGTGGTGGAAGCAGCGACTGCTCGGGGCGCCCACGTTGGAGCTGCCCACGGACCGACCGCGTCCGGCGATGCAGTCCTTCGCGGGAGCGCTGTACCGCTTCCAGCTCCCGGCCGAGGTATCGGAGCCGCTGCTGGCCCTGGGGCGCAAGCAGGGCGCGACGTCGTTCATGGTGATGATGGCGCTCTTCCAGACGCTGCTGTCGCGCTACTCGGGCCAGGACGACTTCGTGGTGGGCACGCCCATCGCGGGCCGCACGCGTCCCGAGGTGGAAGGGCTGATTGGCTGCTTCGTGAACACGCTGGCCTTCCGCACGAAGCTGGAGGGAGCGCCGTCGTTCGCGGAGCTGCTGGGCCGGGTGCGGGCCCAGGCGCTGGAGGCGTACGCACGTCAGGACGCGCCCTTCGAGCGCATCCTGGACACGCTGGGCCTGCCGCGCGACCTGAGCCGCACGCCGCTGTACCAGGTCGTCCTCAACGTGCTCAACACGCCGGAAGCCAAGGCCCAGCTGCCGTCGCTGGAGCTGACCCCGGTGGAGGTCTCCACGGACACGTCCAAGTTCGATCTGGGCCTGGAGATCTGGGAGAACCGCACGGGCATCACCTGCCGCTTCGAGTACGCCACCGCCCTCTTCGACGAGGCGACCGTGGCGCGGATGGCGGAGCACCTCCTGGAGCTCGCGCGTCAGGTCACCGCGAATCCGGAGGCACCGCTCGCGCACCTGCCCATGATGGGCGAGGCGGAGCGGCAGCAGGTCCTGGTCGAGTGGAACGCGACGGGCGGCGAGTACCCGCGTGACGCCAGCATCCATGACCTGTTCATGGCGCAGGCCGCGCAACGGCCCGGAGCCGTGGCGCTGGAGTTCGGGGACACGCGCCTGACGTACGCACAGCTGGATGCGCGCACGAACCAGTGGGCGCACCTGCTGCAAGAGCACGGCGTGGGCCCGGACGTCCTGGTGGCGGTCTGCCTGGACCGCTCGGTCGAGCTGATCGTCTCGCTGCTGGCCATCCTCAAGGCCGGGGGCGCGTACCTGCCGCTGGACGCGGCATACCCGGCGCAGCGTCTGACCGCGATGCTGGAGGACGCACCGCCGAAGCTGCTGCTGACCACGCGGGAGGTGCGCGCGAAGCTGGCCGTGGACGACGCCCTGCCCTGCCTCTTCGTGGAGGAGGCGCGGCTGGAGGCGCGGCCCACGTCACCCGTGCACTCGGGAACGCACTCGCGCCATTTGGCGTACGTGGACTTCACGTCGGGCAGCACCGGGCGTCCCAAGGGCGTGGCGGTGGAGCACCGGGGCGTGCTGCGGCTCTTGCACAACGCGTCCTTCACGGAGCTGGGACCGAAGGCGGTGTTCCTGCACATCGCGCCCATCTCCTTCGATGCTTCGACGCTGGAGATCTGGGGACCGCTGCTCTTCGGCGGGAGGCTCGTCGTCTTCCCGGCCAGCTCGCCGTCGGACCTGGAGTTGCTGGCCAGTACGATCCACCGGTATCGCGTGACCACGCTGTGGGTGACCTCGGGCCTCTTCTCGCAGGTGGTGGATCTGAAGCCCGAGGCCCTGTGGGGCGTGCGGCAGGTGCTCACCGGAGGCGACGTCATCTCCGCGCCCCACGTGCGCACCGTGGTGCAGGACCTGGGCATCGCCGTCAGCGCGGCCTACGGCCCGACGGAGACGACGGTCTTCGCGTCCACGCACCGCATGACGGACGGGGCCCAGGTGGGTACGTCCATCCCGATTGGCCGGCCCATCTCCGAGACGCAGTTCTACGTCCTGGACGCGCACGGACAGCCGCTGCCCGCCGGAATCCCCGGTGAGATCTTCATCGGCGGAGATGGCCTCGCACGCGGCTACCTGTCGCGGCCGGACCTGACCGCCGAGCGCTTCGTCCCGAATCCCTTCTCCACCACGCCGGGCGACCGCCTCTACCGCACCGGAGACCTGGGGCGCTGGAGGGCCGACGGGGTGATGGAGTTCGTGGGCCGGGCGGATGACCAGGTGAAGGTGCGGGGCTTCCGCATCGAGCTGGGCGAAGTGGAAGCCGCGGTGCTCGCCCACCCGGACGTGCGCGAGGCCGTGGCGTTGGTGCGCGAGGAGGTGGCCGGCGACAAGCGGCTCACCGTCTGGTTCGTCGCGGACCGGGAGCTGGAGCCGGGCACGCTGCGCGAGTTCCTGACGCAGCGGCTGCCGGAGTACATGCTGCCGTCGGCGCTGGTGCCTCGCGATGCGTTGCCCCTGACGCCCAACGGCAAGGTGGACCGCAAGGCGCTGCGCGCGGTGGAGATCACCCAGCCCGTCGCGAGCACCTACGAAGCACCCGTGACGCCCACGGAAGAGGCCCTGGCCGCCATCTGGGCGGAGCTGTTGCGCGTCCCCGCGGTGGGACGCAATGACAACTTCTTCGAACTGGGTGGCCACTCGCTGCTGGCCATGCAGGTGGTCGCGCGCCTGCGGGCACGGTTCGGGGTGGAGCTGCCGCTGCGCGCGTTCTTCGAGCGGGCCACGGTCTCGGTGCTGGCCGAGCGGATCGACTCGCTCCGGGGTGTCGCTGGAACCACGTCGGCCCCGGCCCCGCTCATCGCCGTGAAGCGGCCGGACGTCCTGCCCCTCTCGTTCGCGCAGCAGCGGCTGTGGTTCATCGACCAGTTGGAGCCGGGCAGCAACGTCTACAACATCCCCATCGGCTTGAGCTTCCACGGCACGCTGGACGTGGACGCCCTGCGCGCAAGCCTCGATGCGCTGATGGCGAGACACGAAGCCCTGCGCACCACGTTCCGGGAGGAAGGGGGCCAGCCCGTCCAGGTCCTCCACGCGAAACTCCAGGTGCCGTTCGAGACGGTGGACCTGACGCACGTGCGGGATGCGCAGGCCCAGGCCCTGCGCCTGCGGGTGGAAGAAGCACAGCGCCCGTTCAGCTTGAGCGAGGGACCGCTGATGCGCGCCCTGCTGCTGAAGCTCGGAGCGCAAGAGCACCAACTGGTGCTGAACACGCACCACATCGTCTCCGACGGCTGGTCCCTGGGCGTCCTGGTGCGTGAGATCAACGCCTTCTACGAGGCGTTCCTCCAGCGCCGTCCCCCTGCCCTGCCGGCCCTGCCCGTGCAGTACGCGGACTTCGCCGTCTGGCAGCGCGAATGGCTCCAGGGCGAGAAGCTGGAGGCGCAGCTCTCCTGGTGGAAGGAAGCCTTGGCCGGAGCCTCCGGCGTCCTGGAGCTGCCCACGGACAAGCCCCGTCCCGCCGTCCCCGCCCAGGGGGGCGCGATGGTGCCAGTGCGCATCCCGCGAGCCCTGAGCGAGCAGGTGGAAGCGCTGGCGAAGCAGGAGAACGTCACGCCGTTCATGGTGTTGCTCGCGGCCTTCCAGACGTTGCTGCACCGGTACTCCGGGCAGGACGACGTGCTGGTGGGCTCGCCTGTCGCGAACCGGCGTCAGGCGGAGACGGAGGGCCTCATCGGCTTCTTCGTGAACACGCTGGTCCTGCGGGCCCGCTTCGGTGAGGCGCGCACGTTCCAGGAACTGCTCGCGCAGGTGCGCGCCACGACGATGGGAGCGCAGGAGCACCAGGACGTCCCGTTCGAGAAGCTGGTGGAGGCGTTGCAGCCGGCGCGGGACCTGGGACGGACGCCGTTCTTCCAGGTCCTCTTCGTGCTCCAGAACGCGCCGCTGCCGCAGCTGTCGCTGCCTGGCGTGACGATGCGGCTGATGGAGACGGACTCGGCGAGCGCACGCTTCGACCTGGAGCTGTCGCTGTTCCGCAACCCAGAGGGCTTCGAGGGCGTGCTCCTCTACCGCACGGACCTCTTCGAGCCCGAGACAGCGGCGCGCATGGTCCGGCACCTGGAGCTGTTGGTCGGAGCGATGATCGCTTCCCCCACCCTCCCGCTGGATCGACTCCCGCTCGTCTCCCAGGACGAACGTCAGCAGGTCCTGGTCCGGTGGAACGACACGCGCGTGGAGTCACCGCGAGGCGAGCGCATCCACGACCTCTTCGAGCAGCAGGTCGCGAGGACGCCGGACGCCGTCGCCGTCGTGTTCGAGGGACAGCAGCTCACCTACGCGCAGCTCGACGCGAAGGCCAACCAGCTCGCGCACCACCTGGGCTCGCTGGGCGTGAGCCCCGAGTCACTGGTGGGCGTGTGCCTGGAGCGCTCGCTGGAGCTGGTCGTGGCGCTGCTGGGTGTGCTCAAGGCGGGCGCGGCCTACGTGCCGTTGGATCCGGCCTACCCGCGCGATCGCCTCCAGTGGATGTTGGAGGACACCCAGGCGCCCGTGCTGCTGGTGCAGGAGCACCTCGTCTCCAAGCTGCCCCTGGAGGGTTCGGGGACCCAGGTCGTGAGCCTGGACACCGGCTGGGAGCGGATCGCCCAGCACCCCACGACGCCTCCGGCGGCTCGGGGCTCCTCCGATTCACTGGCCTACGTCATCTTCACGTCGGGCAGTACGGGCCGTCCGAAGGGCGCGATGAACGCGCACACGGGCGTCGTCAACCGCCTGCGCTGGATGCAGCAGGCGTACGGCCTCACGTCGGAAGACGCGGTGTTGCAGAAGACGCCGTTCAGCTTCGACGTGTCCGTCTGGGAGTTCTTCTGGCCGCTGATGGCGGGAGCGCGGTTGGTGGTGGCGCGTCCCGGTGGTCACCAGGAGCCGGCCTATCTGGTGCGGCTGTTGGCCGAGCAGCGCATCACCACCGCTCACTTCGTGCCGTCGATGCTGCGTGTCTTCGTGGAGGAGCCGGGCCTGGAGGGCCTGACGCACCTGCGCCGCGTGGTGTGCAGCGGCGAAGCCCTGCCCGCGGATCTGGTGCGCCGTGCCTTCGCGCGACTGCCCGTCGCGGAGGTGCTCAACCACTACGGCCCCACCGAGGCGGCTGTGGAGGTCACCTCCTGGCACTGCCCGCGCACGGAGGACCTGCGCCGCGTGCCCATCGGTCGTCCCGGGGCGAACACGCGACTCTACGTGCTCGACCGCCAGGGCCAGCCCGTGCCGGTGGGCGTCTCCGGTGAGCTGTTCCTCGCGGGCGTGCAGGTGGGCCGGGGCTACTGGCGTCGCCCGGAGCTGACGGCGGAGCGCTTCCTTCCGGATCCGTTCAGCCCCACGCCCGGCGCGCGCATGTACCGCACGGGCGACGTGGCGCGCTGGCTGCCGGACGGCACGGTGGAGTACCTGGGCCGCGCCGACTTCCAGGTGAAGCTGCGCGGCTTCCGCATCGAGCCCGGCGAAGTCGAAGCCGTGCTGCGGCAGGTGCCCGGGGTTCAGGAGGCGGTGGTGCTGGCCCGGGAGGACGTGCCCGGTGACATGCGCCTCGTGGGTTACCTCGTGCCCTCTGGGAACACGCTGGAATTGGACGCGGTGAAGTCCTTCGTCGCGAAGCAACTCCCCGAGTACATGGTGCCCTCCGCGTGGGTGCCACTGCCGTCCCTTCCGCTCAACGCCAACGGCAAGCTGGACCGCAAGGCCCTGCCCAGGCCGGAGGCAGGCGCGGAGCGCACGCGCGTCTACGTGGCCCCCCGCGACCCGACGGAGCAGGTGCTCGCCTCGCTCTGGGAGTCAGTGCTGGGCGTGAAGCAGGTGGGCGTCCAGGACAGCTTCTTCGAGTTGGGAGGCCACTCGCTGCTGGCGACGCAGGCGGTGTCGCGCATGCGCGCGGCCTTCAACGTCGAGCTGCCCCTGCGAGCCCTCTTCGAAGCGCCCACGATCGAGGCGCTGGCCCGGAAGGTGGAGTCGGCCCGGCAGTCGGGCCATCGCGCGACGCTGCCTGCGCTCGTGAAGCAGGAGCGCACGGGCGAGGAGCCGCTGTCCTTCGCGCAGCAGCGCCTCTGGTTCCTGGATCAGCTCCAGCCGGGCAGTGCCTTCTACAACCTGCCCGCGGCCGTCCGGCTGTCGGGCCCACTGGACGTGGAGGCCCTGCGCCGCACCTTCGATGAACTGGTGCGGCGTCACGAGTCCCTGCGCACGACCTTCCAGGTGCGTGACGGTCAGCCGGCGCAGGTCGTCACGCCGTCGGTGAAGTCCGTGCTGGAGTCGGTGGACCTCGAAGCGCTGCCCGCCACCGAGCGTGAAGCCGAGGTCCAGCGTCGAGCGCAGTCGGAATCCCTGCGTCCGTTCGACCTGAGCCAGGGCCCCCTGTTCCGGGCGAAGCTGCTGCGGCTGAGCGCCACCGAGCACGTGCTGGTCCTGGTGATGCACCACATCGTGTCGGACGGCTGGTCCGTAAGCGTGTTGGTGAAGGAAGTGGGCGCCCTCTACGGGGCCTTCAAGCAGGGCCACGGGTCGCCGTTGCCGGAGCTGCCGGTGCAGTACGCGGACTACGCGGCGTGGCAGCGCGGCTGGCTGCGCGGTGACGTGCTGGAGGCGCAGCTTTCCTGGTGGCGTCAGCAGTTGGAAGGCGCCCCGCCCGCGTTGGAGCTGCCGACGGACAAGCCGCGTCCGGCGGTGCAGCGTTACCGGGGCGCGAGCCAGTCGGTGGCGTTGCCGCGCTCGCTGGAGGAGCAGGTCAAGGCGCTGGCCCAGCGCGAGGGCGTCACGTCCTTCATGCTCCTGCTGACGGCCTGGCAGGTGGTGCTGTCGCGCTACAGCGGGCAGCAGGACATCAGCGTGGGAACGCCCATCGCGGGCCGGAACCAGACGGAGCTGGAAGGGCTCATCGGCTTCTTCGTCAACACGTTGGTGATCCGTGCGCGACTGGAAGGCAGTCCGACCTTCCGGCAGGTGCTGCGCCAGGTGAAGGAGACGACGCTGGGCGCGTACGCGCACCAGGAGGTGCCGTTCGAGAAGCTGGTGGAGGAGCTGAAGCCAGAGCGCGACCTGAGTCGCACGCCACTGTTCCAGGTGTCCTTCACGCTGAACGCAGCGGTGCTCGCGGAAGGCCAGTCCCTGCCGGGCGGTCTGTCCCTGCGAGCGATGGAGACGGAAGGCTCGGCGTCGAAGTTCGACATGACGCTGTCCATGGCGGAGACGGGCCAGGGGCTGGCGGCGACGCTGACGTACAACACAGACCTCTTCGAGGAAGGAACAGCGAAGCGGCTGCTCAATCACCTGGGCGTCCTCCTGGAAGAAGTGACGACCCGTCCCGACACGCGCGTCGCGGAGGTGGCCCTGCTGCGAGGCGCCGAGGCACAGCGGGTGCTGGTGGAGTGGAACCAGACGCAGGCGGAGTTCCCACGAGAGTCCACGTTGCATGGCCTCTTCGAGGCGCAGGCGCGGAAGACGCCGGACGCGGTGGCGATCGTCAGCGAGGAAGGGACGCTCAGCTACCAGCAGGTGAACGAAGCCGCCGAAGCACTGGCGGACAAGCTGCGCGCCTGGGGCGTGGGCCCGGAGGTGAAGGTGGGCCTGGCGCTGGAGCGTTCCGCCGCGCTGGTGATCGCGCAGGTGGCGACGCTGAAGGCGGGAGGCGCCTGGGTGCCGCTGGACGTGGAGTATCCGGCGGAGCGGCTGGGCTTCATGGTGAAGGACAGCGGCGCGGCCCTGGTGCTGGCACATGCGACGCGTGCGCACGAACTGCCCGCGACGTCCGTGCGCGTGGTCCACGTGGAGGAAGCGCTCGCCGCGACGGCCCCCGCGCAAGGCCTCGCCCGCGACGAAGCCTGGGCATCCGTGGATGCCGACGCCCTGGCGTACGTCATCTACACGTCGGGCAGCACCGGCACGCCGAAGGGCGTAGGCGTGGGCCACCGCGCCGTCGTCAACCACCTGCACTGGCGGCAGGTGCGCTTCCCGATGAGCGGGAGCGACGCGTTCCTGGCGAAGGCCTCCAGCAGCTTCGACATCTCGGTGTGGGAGGTCTGGGCCCCGCTGGTGAGCGGTGCACGGCTCGTGTTGGCGAAGCCGGGAGGCCAGCGCGACACGGAGTACCTGGTGAAGGCAGTGGCGGAGCACGGGGTCACCCACCTGCACTTCGGACCGACGCCCCTGGGAGCCTTCCTGGAGGCCTCGGGCGTGGAGGGATGCGCGCGCCTGCGGTACGTCTTCTGCGGCGGTGAGGCACTGGGGGCGGAGCTGCACCGGCGCTTCGTCACGAAGCTGGGCGCGAAGCTGGTGCACCAGTACGGCCCGACGGAAGCGTGCATCGACTGCGTGGTGTGGGAGACGCCGCGCGAGGCGGTGGAGGTGGTGCCGCTCGGTCGGCCCATCGCGAACACGGACGTGTACGTGGTGGACGCAGCGGGCCGCGCGGTGCCGGTGGGCATCGCGGGCGAGCTGCTCGTGGGCGGTGAGGGCCTGGCCCGTGGATACCTGGGCCGAGTGGACCTGACGGCGGAGCGCTTCATCCCGGACGGGCTGAGTGGCCGGGCCGGAGCGCGGCTGTACCGCACGGGAGACAAGGCCCGCTGGCGGGAAGACGGAACGCTGGAGTACCTGGGCCGGTTGGACTCCCAGGTGAAGGTGCGCGGCCACCGCATCGAATTGGGTGAGGTGGAGGCCGCGCTGCTCGCCCACCCGGACGTGCGCGAGGCCGTGGTTCTCGTGCGCGAAGACGTGGCCGGCGACAAACGGCTCGTCGCCTGGTTCGTCGCGGAGCGCGAGCTGGAACCCGGCACGCTGCGCGAGTTCCTGAAGCAGCGGCTGCCGGAGTACATGCTGCCGTCAGCGCTGGTGCCGCGTGAAGCATTGCCCCTGACGCCCAATGGCAAGGTGGACCGCAAGGCCCTGCGCGCGCTGGCCATCTCCCAGCCTGTTTCGAGCGTCTACGAAGCACCCGTGACGCCCACGGAGGTGGCCCTGGCCGCCATCTGGGCGGAGCTGTTGCGCGTCCCTTCGGTGGGACGGAATGACAGCTTCTTCGAACTGGGCGGCCACTCGCTGCTGGCCACGCAGGCCGTGGCGCGCATCCGGTCCACGTTGGGGTTGGAGCTGCCGCTGAGCGACTTCTTCACCACCCCGACGGTGGCCGCCCTCGCCGAACGGCTGAGCCGAGCCACGTCCAAGACCCAAGCCCAAGCCATCACCCCGTCGGTCCACGCGAACGCCCCGCCGCTGTCGTTCGCGCAGCAGCGGCTGTGGTTCATCGATCAACTGGAGCCGGGCAGCAGCCTCTACAACGTCCCCATCGCCCTGGGCTTTCACGGCACGCTGGACGTGAACGCCCTGCGCGCGAGCCTCGATGCGCTGATGACGAGGCATGAAGCCCTGCGCACCACCTTCCACTCCGAAGGCGGGCAGCCCGTCCAGGTCATCCACGCGGACTTCCACGTCCCGTTCGCGACGGTGGATCTGACGCACGTCCGGGATGCGGAGGCCCGGCAGGCGGAAGCCCTGCGGCTGCGCAGGGAGGAAGGGCGTCGCCCGTTCAGCTTGAGTGAAGGGCCGCTGATGCGCGCCCTGCTGCTGAAGCTGGGAGCGCAAGAGCACCAGGTGGTGCTGAACACGCACCACATCGTGTCCGACGGCTGGTCGCTCGGGGTGCTGGTCCGCGAGGTCACCGTCTTCTACGAGGCGTTCCTCCAGAACCGTCCCCCTGCCCTGCCGGCCCTGCCCATGCAGTACGCGGACTACGCTCGCTGGCAGCGTGACTGGCTCCAGGGCGAGACCCTGGAGGCGCAGCTCTCCTGGTGGAAGGCCTCCCTGGCCGGAGCCTCCGGCATCCTGGAGCTGCCCACGGACAGGCCCCGTCCCACCATCCCCTCCCAGGATGCCGCGCTCGTGCCGGTGCGCATCTCGCCGGAGCTGAGCGAGCAGGTGGAAGCCCTGGCGAAGCAGGAGGGCGTCACGCCCTTCATGGTGTGGCTCGCGGCCTTCCAGACCCTGCTGCACCGGTACTCGGGACAGGACGACGTGCTCGTGGGGTCCCCCATCGCGAACCGTCGGCAGGCGGAGACGGAGGGCCTCATCGGATTCTTCGCCAACACGCTGGTCCTGCGCGCCCGCTTCGGTGAAGCGCGCACGTTCCGCGAGCTGCTGGCCCAGGTGCGTGCCACCACGCTGGGCGCCTACGAACACCAGGACGTCCCCTTCGAGAAGCTGGTGGAGGTGTTGCAGCCGGAGAGGGCCGCGGGCCGCACGCCCCTCTTCCAGGTGACGTTCACCCTCCAGAACGCGCCGATGCCGGAGCTGAAGCTGCCGGCGTTGACGCTCCGCCCGCTGGAGGACGCCCCGATCCTCATCCACTTCGACCTGCAGTTGCTGCTGAGCCGGAGCCCGGAGGGGTACTCGGGGGCGATGGTCTACAACAAGGCCCTCTTCACCCAGCGCACCGTGGCGGGCCTGGTCCAGCGCCTGCGGTTGCTGGTGAAGGACGCCGCCCGCGCGCCCCAGACGCGGCTGTCGATGCTGCCCCTGCTGACGCCCATCGAGCACCGTCAGCTCCTGCTCGACTGGAACGGCACGGAGCGCGACTACCCGCGTGACGCCTCGGTGCCCACGCTCTTCTCCGAGCAGGCCGCGCGCACGCCGGACGCCGTCGCGCTGAAGGCCGGCACCCGGACGCTCACCTACGCGGAGCTGGAGGCGGAGTCGAACCAGCTCGCGCACCACCTGCGCTGGTCCGGGGTCAGGCCGGGCGACCGGGTGGGTCTGTGCGTGGAGCGCTCGCCCGCGCTCATCACCGCCATGCTGGGCATCCTCAAGGCCGGCGCCGCCTATGTCGCCATCGAGGCCCGCGATCCCGCCGAGCGCATCACCTGGATCCTCCAGGAGGCGGGCGTCAGCGTGCTCGTCACGCAGGACGCGCTGGCGGACAGCCTGCCCGTGGTGGCGGGACTGCTCGTGTTGCTGGATGAGGAGGCGGATCGGATCGCGAAGCAGCCCGTCACGCCGCTGGATGTGCCAGTGCCCGCGGAGGCGCTGGCCTACGTGATGTTCACCTCGGGAAGCACCGGACGTCCGAAGGGCGTCAGCGTGCCGCACCGGGGCATCATGCGGCTCGCGCGCCACAACGGCTTCCTCGAAGTCGGACCCGGAGACGTGTTCCTCCAGCTCGCGCCCGTCGCCTTCGATGCCTCCACGTTGGAGGTCTGGGGCGCGCTGCTCAATGGCGCGAAGCTGGTGCTGGCCCCGCCGAAGACCCTGTCCCTGGCGGAGCTGGGCGAGCTGCTGGGCCGCGAGGGCATCAGCACGCTCTGGCTCACCGCCGCCCTCTTCGAGCAGATGGTGTCCCAGCAGGGCCAGGACCTGGCGCGCGTGCGTCGCGTGCTCGCGGGCGGCGACGTGCTGCCCGTGCAGACGGTGCGCGATCACCTCGCGCGCCTCCCGGAAGGCGCGGTGCTGATCAACGGCTACGGCCCCACGGAGAACACCACCTTCTCCGCGACGCACACGCTGCGCGCGGGAGACACCGTGGAGCGCACGGTGCCCATCGGCCGTCCGCTGGGGAACTCCACGGCGTGGGTGTTGGACAAGGGATTCCAGCCGCTGCCACCCGGAGCGCCGGGCGAGCTGTACGTGGGCGGTGACGGCCTCGCCTGGGGCTACCTCCAGCGACCGGACCTCACCGCGGAGCGCTTCGTCCCCCACCCCTTCACCCGTGAGCCCGGTGCACGCCTGTACCGGACGGGAGACAGGGTGCGGTGGACGGAGGACGGCACGCTGGAGTTCCTGGGGCGCGCCGACTTCCAGGTGAAGCTGCGCGGCTTCCGCATCGAGCCCGGCGAAGTCGAAGCCGTGCTGCGGCAGGCGCCCGGAATTCAAGAGGCGGTGGTGCTGGCGCGCGAGGACGTGCCCGGCGACAAGCGGCTCGTGGGCTACGTCGTGCCCTCCTCGGACGGGCTGGAGCTGGACGCGGTGAAGTCCTTCGTCGCGAAGCAGCTTCCCGAATACATGGTGCCCTCCGCGTGGGTGGAGCTGAAGGCCCTGCCGCTCAACGCGAACGGCAAGGTGGACCGCAAGGCCCTGTCCGCGCCGGAGGCCCCGGTTGCCTCGGAGCGACGGGCCCAGGCTCCGCGAAACGCGCTGGAGGCGAGCCTCGTCGCCATCTGGTCGGAGGTGCTGCACGTGGAAGGCGTCGGCATCGACGACAACTTCTTCGACCTGGGCGGCCATTCACTGCTGGCCACGCAGGTGGTGGCGCGCATCCGGACCGTGCTGGGCGTGGAGCTTCCATTGGGCGACCTGTTCACCGCCCCCACGGTGGCCGCGCTCGCTGAACGGCTGGGCGGCGGTGTCCCCCAGGCGCACATCGCGCCCCTCACCCGGGCGGACCGCACGAGCGCCCCGCCGCTGTCGTTCGCCCAGCAGCGGCTGTGGTTCATCGACCAGTTGGATCCGGGCAGCAGCCTCTACAACGTCCCCCTGGCCCTGCGGTTCGAGGGTGCACTGGATGTGGGGGCCCTGCGCGAAAGCCTCGATGCGCTGATGGCCCGGCATGAATCGCTGCGCACCACCTTCCGCACGGAGGCGGGCGAGCCCGTCCAGGTCCTCCACGCGAAGCTCCGCGTGCCGTTCGAAACGGTGGACCTGACGCACGTCCCGGAGGCGGAGGCGCGACAGGCGGAGGCCCTGCGGCTGCGGCAGGAGGAAGCACGCCGTCCGTTCAGCTTGAGCGAAGGGCCGCTGATGCGCGCCCTGCTGTTGAAGCTCGGAGCGCAAGAGCACCAGTTGTTGCTGCACCTGCACCACATCGTTTCCGACGGCTGGTCCCTGGGGGTGCTGGTCCGTGAGGTCACCGCCTTCTACGAGGCGTTCCATCACGGCCGTCCGCCTGCCCTTCCGGAGCTGCCCGTGCAGTACGCGGACTTCGCCGTCTGGCAGCGCGACTGGCTCCAGGGCGAGCGGCTGGAGGCACAGCTCAAGTGGTGGAAGGACTCGCTGGCCGGAGCCTCGGGGGTCCTGGAGCTGCCCACGGACAAGCCCCGTCCCAGCGTCCTCACCCCGGAGGGCGCGATGGTGCCGGTGCGCATCTCGCGGACCCTGAGCGAACAGGTGGAGGCCCTGGCGAAGCGGGAGAACGCCACGCCGTTCATGGTCTGGCTCGCCGGACTCCAGACGGTGCTGCACCGGTACTCGGGACAGGACGACGTGCTGGTGGGTTCGCCCATCGCGAACCGGCGTCACGCGGAGACGGAGGGCCTGATCGGCTTCTTCGTCAACACGCTGGTCCTGCGCGCCCGCTTCGGTGAAGTGCGCACGTTCCGCGAGCTGCTGGCCCAGTTGCGCACCACCACGCTGGGAGCCCAGGAGCATCAGGACGTCCCGTTCGAGAAGTTGGTGGAGGAGCTGCAGCCCGCGCGGGACCTGGGCCGCACGCCGTTCTTCCAGGTGCTCTTCGCGCTCCAGAACGCGCCGGTGCCGGAGCTGTCGTTGCCCGGTCTGTCACTGCGGCCGCTGGAGACGGGTTCGGGAACCGCACGCTTCGATCTGGAGCTGGCGCTGTTCCGGAACCCGGAGGGCTTCGAGGGCATGCTGCACTACCGCACCGCCCTCTTCGAGCCCGCCACCGCGACGCGGATGGTCCGTCACCTGGAGGCGCTGGTCGAAGCGATGGTCGCCGAACCCGCTGCGCCACTGGAGCGGTTGTCGCTGCTCACGCAGGGGGAGCGGAGGCAGGTGCTGGTGGAGTGGAACGCGACGGGCGGCGAGTACCCGCGCGAAGCGTGCATCCAGGACCTGTTCATGGCGCAGGCCGCGAGCCGTCCGGACGCGGTGGCGCTGGAGTTCGGGGACGCGCGGCTGACGTACGCACGACTGGATGCACTGACGAACCAGTGGGCCCACCTGCTGCGCGAGCACGGCGTGGGGCCGGATGTGCTGGTGGCGGTGTGCCTGGAGCGCTCCGTCGAGCTGATCGTCGCGCTGCTGGCCATCCTGAAGGCCGGGGGGGCGTACCTTCCGCTGGACGCGGCGTATCCCGCGCCACGGTTGGCCGCGATGCTGGAGGATGCACCGCCGAGGCTGCTGCTGACGACGCGCGAGGTGCGCGCGAAGCTGGCGGTGGATGACGCCCTGCCCTGCCTCTTCGTGGAGGAGCTGCGACTGGAGGCACGGCCCATGTCACCCGTGAAGGCGGGGACGCATTCGCGCCACCTGGCCTACGTGGACTTCACGTCCGGCAGCACCGGCCGTCCCAAGGGCGTGGCGGTGGAGCACCGGGGCGTGATGCGGCTCTTGCACAACGCGCCCTACGCGAAGCTGGGTCCGGATGAGACGTTCCTGCTCATCGCGCCCATCTCCTTCGACGCGTCGACGTTGGAGGTCTGGGGTCCGCTGCTCTTCGGCGGGCGGCTCGTCGTCTTCCCGGCCAGCTCGCCGTCGGATCTGGCGCTGCTGGAGCTGGTGGTGCGGCGGCACGGGGTCACCACGTTGCATCTGACCGCGGGCCTCTTCGCCCAGGTGGTGGACCTGAAGCCCGAAGCCCTCAAGGGCGTGCGCCAGTTGCTCACCGGAGGCGATGTCGTTCCGGCGCCGCAGGTGCGGCGGGTGGTGGAGACGTTGGGCATCCCCGTCACGGCCTGCTACGGCCCGACGGAGACCACCCTCTTCGCGACGACCCACCGGATGATGCCCGGCACCCGGGTGCCGGAGACGATCCCCATTGGCCGGCCCATCGCGCAGACGCAGGTGTACGTGTTGGATCCGCACGGACAGCCGGTGCCTCCGGGCATCCCGGGCGAGCTCTTCATCGGCGGAGACGGTTTGGCGCGCGGATACCTCGCGCGGCCGGACCTGACGGCGGAGCGCTTCGTGCCCAACGCCCTCGCGGCACATGAAGGCGAGCGCCTCTACCGCACCGGCGACGTGGCGCGGTGGACGCCGGACGGCGTGCTGGAGTTCCTGGGCCGCATGGACGCGCAGGTGAAGGTGCGTGGCTACCGCATCGAGCTGGCGGAAGTGGAGGCCGCGCTGCGGGCGCATCCAGACGTGCGCGAGGCGGTGGCCCTGGTGCGCCAGGACACGCCGGGCGACAAGCTCCTGGTGGCCTACGTCACGGGCGGCACGGAGCCGCTGGACGGCCCGGCGGTGCGCGCGTTCGTGCAGGAACGGCTGCCGGAGTACATGGTGCCCTCGGTGGTGATGGCACTGGACGCGCTGCCGCTGACCACGAACGGCAAGCTGGACCGCAAGGCCCTGCCGGCCCCCAGCGCCGCGGTCTCACGCACGGGGTTCACGGCTCCCAGCACGCCCACGCAAAAGCGGCTCGCGACGCTGTTCGCGGAGGTGCTCGGCGTTGAACGGGTGGGAAGCACGGACAACTTCTTCGAGCTGGGAGGCCACTCCCTCCTGGCGACGCGGCTGGTGGCACGGGTGCGCTCCAGCTTCGGCGTGGAGCTGCCGCTGCGAGCCCTCTTCGAAGCGCCCACCGTGGCGGCCCTGGCTTCGAGGTTGGACTCCCGTCCGGAGCCCGGCGGGACGCAAGCTCCGGCACTGGTCCGGGTGGAACGTCCGGAGGTGCTGCCCCTGTCCTTCGCGCAGCAGCGCCTGTGGTTCATCGACCAGTTGGATCCGGGGAGCGCGCTCTACAACATCCCCACCGCGCTGCGCCTGTCCGGCACGCTGGAGGTCACCGCGCTCCAGCAGGCCTTCGACGCGCTGGTGCAGCGGCACGAATCCCTGCGCACGACGTTCGAGTCGCACGAAGGGGATCCGCGCCAGCACATCCACCCTGCCCCGTCGCGAACGCTGCGCACGGTGGACCTGCGCGCATTGAGCAAGGATGCCCGCGAGGCCGAGGCGATGCGCCGCGCCTCCGAGGACGCCCTGCGGCCCTTCGACCTGGAGCGTGGACCGCTGGCCCGCTTCACGCTGCTCACGCTGGACGCGCGCGAGCACGTGCTGCTGCTGTGCCTGCACCATGCGATCTCCGACGGCTGGTCCTTCGGAGTCCTGGTGCGCGAGGTGGTGGCCCTCTACGAGGCCTTCCGTCAGGGCCACGGCTCACCGCTGGCCCCGCTGCCGGTGCAGTACGCGGACTACGCGCTCTGGCAGCGCTCCTGGTTCCAGGGGGACGTGCTCGACACGCAGCTGAAGTGGTGGCGGCAGGAGCTGTCGGGGGCCCCGATGGTGCTGGCGCTGCCCACCGACAAGCCCCGTCCCGCGCAGCGCTCCTCGCGCGGGGCCACGCTTCCGGTGCGGCTGTCACCGGCGCTGAGCGACGCGGTGGAGGCCCTGGCCCAGAGGGAGGGCGCCACGCCCTTCATGGTGCTGCTGGCGGGCCTCCAGACCCTGCTGCACCGGTACTCCGGGCAGGACGACCTGCTGGTGGGTTCGTCCATCGCGGGTCGGCGCCACGCGGAGACGGAGGGCCTCATCGGCTTCTTCGTCAACACGCTGGTGCTGCGCGCCCGCTTCACTCCGGCCCTGTCGTTCCGGGAGTTCCTGTCGCAGGTGCGCGCCACCACGCTGGGCGCGTATGAGCATCAGGACGTCCCATTCGAGCGGTTGGTGGAGGTGCTCCAGCCCGCGCGGGACCTGTCCCGCCCGCCGCTCATTCAGGTGATCTTCGCGCTCCAGAACCTGCCGGACGCGGAGGTGCGCCTGCCGGAGCTGACGCTGCGGCCGGTGGATGTGTCGCTCGCGACCGCGAAGTTCGAGCTGGACCTGACCCTGAGCCGCACACCGGAAGGCTTCCAGGGCCTGCTCGCCTACAGCACGGACCTCTTCGAGGCCGACACGGCCGGGCGCCTCATGGAGCACTGGAGCCTGTTGCTCGAAGAGGCCCTGAGCGCGCCCGACGCGGCGCTGGACGCCCTGTCCCTGCCGGAAGCCCCGGCCCAAGGGCGGCAGGTCGAAGCCCCAGTCGTGGCGCTCCTGGCTCCCGACGAAAGCCCCACGCAAGCCCGTGGCAGCGAGGCGCCAAGGAACGAAGCCGAGGCCCAGCTCGCGCGCCTCTGGGCCGAAGCCCTGGGCGTGGCCACCGTGGATCCGCGCGACAGCTTCTTCGAACTGGGCGGCCACTCGCTGCTCGCCGTGCGCCTGATGGCGGCGGTGAACCGTGAGACGGGCCGCAGGCTGCCGCTGTCCGCCCTCTTCCAGGCCCCCAGCGTGGAGCGGTTCGCGGCGTTGCTGGAACAGCACGGGGACGCGGGCACGAACTCGCCGCTGGTTCCCTTCGACGCCGGAGGCACGCCGGGCACCGCCCCGCCGTTCTTCTGCGTCCACCCGGTGGGCGGCACGGTGCTCACGTACGCGGCGCTCGCGCGGCGGCTGGGACCGGACCAGCGCTTCTACGGCCTCCAGTCCCGGGGCCTGGATGGCACGAGCGCCCCCCACCGCACCATCGAAGCCATGGCCGCGGACTACGTGCGTGCCCTGCGCGAGGCACAGCCCGCCGGCCCCTACTTCCTGGGCGGCTGGTCCCTGGGCGGCGTCATCGCCTACGAGATGACCCGTCAGCTTCGCGAGGCGGGCGAGGAGGTGGCGCTGCTCGCGCTGCTGGACTCCTACGCACAGGAACCCGTGCCCGCGTCGGAACCCCTCCTGGATCGCACGCTGGCCGTGAGCCTGTTCGCGCAGGACCTGATGGGCGTGTCCCTGGGGGATCTGGAGCTGGATCTCGGCGCGCTCGCGGACCTGGAGCCCGAAGCCGCGCTCGCCCGGGTGCTGGAGGCCGCGGCCCAGGCGGGGGCCCTGCCGCCCGGAACGGATGCCGCGAACGCGGTGGCCCTCTTCCACGTCTTCGAGGCCAACCTCGAAGCCTCCCGTCGCTACCGCGCGCCTGCCATGGATCAGCGGGTGCTGCGCGTGCAGGCGGAGGCGCAGGCCACCACCACGGACGACGGGGGCTGGCGCGCGCTGGTGGGAGCACGGCTGGAGTCGCACCGCCTGCCGGGCAACCACTACACGCTGCTGAGCGAGCCCAACGTGCAGCGCGTGGCGGACCTCCTGAAGAAGGCCCTCCGCGAGCGCTGAAGGCCCGCAACGAAGAACCCCGCTCCCTCAAGCAGAGGGGGCGGGGTCCGGAGGCGGCGTCATCGCTTCCGCGCTACTTGAGCACGTTGGTCGACGGCTCGGAGGGGGAAGGCGCCTTGTCCGCGGGGACGTCGAAGAAGCTGCTGCTGCTGGGGGCTCGCGTTTGCGCCACGCTGTTCTCCAACGACTCCGGCACGGGCGGCAGGGCCACGGGCGGCATCTCGGCACGGGCGGCGGCCTCCGCCGCGAGCTTCGCGTTCCGACGGCGCCGGTACAGGAAGTAGCCCACGCCCAGCACCGCCAGCGAGCCCAGGACGACGACCTGCCCCTCCTTCATCTTCCCAAGCAGCGTCTCCAGCTCACCGCCGAAGTGGAAGCCGAGCCACACGAACGCCGGCGCGGAGAGCAGCGCCGCCACGCCGTCCCACAGGATGAAGCGCCAGTACGCCATGCCCACGGAGCCCGCGGTGAAGTACGTCACCGCGCGCACGCCCGGCATGAAGCGGGCGATCATCACGATCTTCTGGCCGTGCTTGACGAAGAGCGACTCCACCTTCGCGCGCTTCTCCGGCGTGACGATCTTCGCGAAGAAACCTCCACCCTTCGCATCCGGGTTGCGCCCCAACCGGGACCCCAACCTGCGCCCCGCCAGGTAGATCAGGCTGTCGCCCACCAGGATGCCCAGGAACCCCACCGCCATCATTCCAGGCAGGCTGGCCGCGCCCTTGTGCGCCAGCAATCCGCCCAGGATGAGCGTGATGTCCTCCGGCGCCGGCACCCCCAGGCCACACGCCACCAGGATGGCGAAGACCGCCCCATAGGCCAGAAGCCCCTGGGAGTTCAGCAGCAGGTTGGTAAGCAGCTCTTCCACGCGTCGTTCCGTCCAATCACTCGCCGAAGGGTCGCCCGGCAACCACCCGGGCCTGCCCCTTCAGCACCCAGCCATCAACCGGGTGCGGGTCTTGAAAACTCCGGCCGCCAAGCCTCTCACCTCAAGCGCTCCGCCCCCACCACGAAAGCCCGACGCCTCGAAGCTTTCTCCCACC
>NZ_RAWD01000149.1:0-22752 GCF_003612065.1 Corallococcus sp. CA047B | reverse complement strand
GTCGGGAGGGGCGGTGGGGCAGAAATTCCTGGAAGGGAGGGCACGGCGGTGGGTCTGAAGCGCAAGCGGACAGGAAAGTCGGGGCAGCCTCCTACGGTGTTGCTGGTGGAGCCGCGAGCGGAGTACCTGGAGCGCACCCGGGCGCTGCTGGGCGAGGCGGGCTTCCGTGTGGTTCCGCTCACGCGCTTCGACGCGGCGGTGCCGCTCTTCGAGGTGATCCGCCCGGACGCGGTGCTGCTCGCCGCGCAGCCTCCGGACTACGCGGCGGTGCAGACGGCGCGCCGGCTGCGGCAGGTGAGCCGGGGCACGGTGCCGATGCTGTACCTGGTGGACTCGCACGACCGGGACGCCTGGCGCTTCTGCGTGGAGAAGGGGCAGTGCGTGGACGTGGTGCCGCGCGTGGTGGACGGCGCGGAGCTGTCCATGAAGCTGCACGCGCAGATGCGGCTCAAGCAGTCGGTGGAGCGCGTGGCGGCCGGCGAAGAGGCCGGCACGGCGCTGGCGCTGCATGATCCGGTGACGGGGCTCTACAACCGGCCCTTCCTGCTGGCCCTCATCGGCCTGGAGGCCCGGCGGACGGAGCGCTACGGGGGCACCTTCTCCGTGGTGGCCGCGGAAGTGAGTGGTTGGAGCGCGCTTCGCAAGGAGCACGGCCGGGGGATGGCGGAGCGGCTGCTCGTCTACAGCGCGGTGGTGCTGGGGCAGACGGTGCGCGAGGCGGACGCGGTGGCGCGGGTGGGGGAAAGTGAGTTCGCCATGCTGCTGCCGGGCACGCCCGCGGAGTCGGTGCCGGAGGTCCTGGCGCGGGTGGAAGCCCGGTTCGAGGCGGCACGGTTCCAGATGGAAGGTCGCGTGGTGCGCACGGCGCTGGAGCTGGGGGCCGTGAGCTTCCCGGACACGGTGGGGGCACCCACCCAGTTGCTGAGCGCGGCACTGCAGACGTTGAGGCGTACACGCGAGATTCGGCGGGCGGCCGGTCCGGCCCGGCTGTTGTCGATTTGATGCAGTTCACTGAGGATTTGATGCACAGGGCGAGCGGAGGCGTGGGGATGGATCGGATCGCGGTGCTGGTGGTGGATGACGAAGAGTCGGTGCGCACGTTCCTGTCCGAGCTGTTGGGCAGCTCGGGTTACCAGGTGCGGTGTGCGTCGAGCGGTTCGCAGGCGCTGGAGATGCTCTCCGGTGGCTCGTTCGACGCGGTGCTGCTGGACGTGGTGATGCCGGAGATGAGCGGCCTGGAGGTGTTGCGCCGCTACCGGGGCAACGGCGGCAATGCCCCGGTCATCGTGTTGAGCGCGCTGTCCGGCGCGGACGACGCGGTGCGCGCGCTGAAGATGGGCGCGTCCGACTATCTGGCGAAGCCCTTTGGCAACGACGAGCTGCAGGACGTGCTCGCCCGTGCCCTGGGGACCCGCGTGCCGGAGCGCCAGATTTCGGCGCCGGTGCCCGCGCCCCGCGTGATGCTGACGTCGGCGGAGGCCGCGGCCGAGGCTCGCGTGCTCATCTCCACGTCGCCGGCCATGCGCCGGGCCCGCGCGCTGGTGGAGCGCATCGCGGACACGGACGTGCCGGTGCTGCTGCTCGGTGAGTCCGGCACGGGCAAGGAAGTGATTGCCCGCGAAATCCATGCGCGCAGCCAGCGCCACGGTCGCCCCTTCATCAAGGTGAACTGCGCGGCGCTGCCGGGCGAACTGCTGGAGAGCGAGCTGTTCGGCCACGAGCGCGGTGCCTTCACGGGCGCCACGGCGGAGAAGCCGGGCAAGTTCGAACTGGCGGACCAGGGCACCATCTTCCTGGACGAGATTGGCGAAATGGCCATCCGCCTCCAGGCGAAGCTGCTCCAGGTGCTGCAGGACGAGGAGTTCTTCCGCGTCGGTGGCAAGAAGAGCGTTCGCGTGGACAGCCGCGTGGTGGTGGCGACGAACCGCGACCTGGAGAAGGAGATCGCGCTCGGCAACTTCCGCGAGGACCTGTACTACCGCCTCAACGTCGTGGCCATCCGCCTGCCGCCCCTCCGCGAGCGCCGCGAGGACGTGGTGCCGCTCACCGACCACTTCCTGAAGAAGTACGGCAAGGGCTTCATGTCGGGCGTCTCCGAGCTGCCCACGGAAGTGCTCCACGCCTTCAGTGACTACGAGTGGCCGGGCAACGTGCGCGAGCTGGAGAACATGGTTCGCCGCCTGTGCGTGCTGAAGGATCCGACGCTGGTGCTGGACGAGATTCGCGGAGGTGGCCGGACCCCGGCGAGCGCTCCGTCGCTGCCCACGTCCTTCGGTGGGGAGGACTTCGGTCCTCCGCCTTCGCGCCACTACGAGGATCCGGCCCGCGTCTTCGCGGCCCCTCCGTCCCAGGTCGCTTCCTCGAACGGCTCGGGGGTGCAGGTGCTGGAGATGCCCGCGCGCGGCACGATGACGCCGCCGCCGGTGGCCCTGGTGTCGGACGCTTCGCCGTTCAATGCCGTGGCGCCCCAGCGCTACGCGAATCCGTTCGATGCGCCGCAGCCTCCGCCTCCGCCGCCTCCGGCTGGAGAGCTGTCGCTCAAGGACATTGGCAAGCGCGCCGCGATGCTCGCCGAGCGTGAGGCGATACTGGCCATGCTCCAGCGCACCGCGTGGAACAAGCGCCGCGCCGCCGGCAAGCTGCGGATCAGCTACAAGGCGCTGCTCTACAAGATCAAGGAGTGCGGCATCATCGATCCTCGCGCGAGCGCCGAGTTCTAGCGCCGCGTCCCCGGTCGATTGTCGTGCGCGACGGCCCTTCTTCCGGATGACGGAAGGAGGGCCGTTCCGCTTGCGGGATGTGCCGTGGTCCCGGCGGCCTTTCGCCCCTGCTTGCGTGGGACGGGGGTTGCCCGATATCGCGGAGGCCATGACCGCTCCGCTCGTCCTGCTTGGCTGTGGCTACACGCTCACCCGGTTCGCCCGGGTGGAAGCCCGGTCCGGCCGTGAAGTCCTGGCCACCACGCGGGATGCAGCGCGCCGCGCGGTGCTGGAGGGCGCGGGCGTGCGGGTGCTGTCGCTCGATGAAGCGCTGGCGCGGGTCGAGGGCGCGCACGTCGTGGACTCGGTTCCTCCCGAGGCCGGGCTGGATGCGCACTTCGCGGACCTGCTGTCGCGGGCCCGGCCTTCGCGGCTCGTCTACCTGTCGTCCACGGGCGTGTATGGCTCCGCGCGCGGACACGTGGACGAGACGACCCCGGTCGACACGGCCTCACCGGTTGCCCGGGCCCGGCTGGAGGCGGAGGCGCGCTTCCTTCCGCTGGGCGCCAGCGTGATGCGCATCGCGGGCATCTACGGCCCCGGGCGAGGGACCTCCGGACGGTTGAAGGCGGGCACGCTGCGCATTCCCGAGTCCGGTGGGGGACGGCTCTCCCGCATCCATGTGGACGACCTGGTGGACGCCGTTCGCGTGGTGCTCGAACGCGGGGCTCCCGGCGAGGTCTACTGCGTGGCCGACCGGCGCCCCGCGACCCAGGAGGAGACGGCCACCTGGCTGTGCCAGCACCTGTCCCTTCCCATGCCGCCCCGGGTCCCCTTCGCGTCGCTCCATGAATCCCTGCGCGGCGACCGGGCCATCAGCGGCGCGAAGCTGGAGGCCCTGGGCTGG
Source organism: Corallococcus sp. CA047B (assembly GCF_003612065.1). Taxonomy (NCBI): domain Bacteria; kingdom Pseudomonadati; phylum Myxococcota; class Myxococcia; order Myxococcales; family Myxococcaceae; genus Corallococcus; species Corallococcus sp. CA047B. Next base: position 19,146 of record NZ_RAWD01000149.1, on the reverse strand, counting down.
ACGCCGCGCTACCCGGACTTCACCACCGGCTTCGTCGCGGCCATGGAGGAAGAGGCGCGAGGGTGACTCGCGGCGGTCCGCGGGGTCAGTGCTCGGGGGCCTCCGCGCGCAGGAGCTGCTGAAGGTCCAGCTCCGTCCAGTCCAGCTCCTGCTCCACCTGCTGGAACGCGGCGTCCCCGATGGTCCCGTCCGAGCGCAGCTCCAACAGCCGCCGCCGTTCAGCGGCCATCGCGGTGCGCACCACGTTCGCGTCGGCGGAGGCTGGACCCCACGGCGCGGAGGCCCCATCCGGACGGGCTTCGGCCTGAGCGTCCGTGTGTCCCGCGAGCACCTGCTTCGCCCGCTGGAGTTGCAGCTCGTACCGCCGCCGCACCAGGGCCGCCAGCTCCGTGCCCGCCGACGCGTCGGTCGCATCCAGCGCCGCGCGCAGCGTCTGCACCCGGGCGAGCCGCACCTCGTGGTCGACCGCGCCGTCGTCGTCCAGCTTCAGGCGGGACATCAGGGGGCGCAGCGTCATCCCCTGCAGCACGAGCGTGCCCAGCACCACCGCGAAGGACGTGAAGAGGATGAGGTCGCGGTAGGGAAACGGGGGGACGCCTTCGCCGCCGGTCGGCAGGGCCAGGGCCGCCGCGAGCGTTACGATGCCCCGCATCCCGCACCAGCCCACCAGCATGGCCGCCTTCGGCGACAGCGCGACCGCGTTGGATTTGCCCGGGGACGTGGAGGAGGCCCGGCGCTGTCGCCAGCGGCCGAGCGCCGCCACGCCCATCACCCAGGCGATGCGCGCGAGGATGGCCACCCCCGTGACGACCGCCGCGATGCCCGCGTACTCCAGCCACGTGGGCCGGTCGAGCCGCGCGACGATGGACTTGAGCTGGAAGCCCACGAGGATGAAGGCGAGCACGTTCAACACGAACACGGCCACCTCCCACACCGCGTACGCCGGGATGCGGATCCGCGCGGGCGTCACCAGGGCCGCGATCCGCGAGGCCGTCATCGCATAGACGACCGTCGTGAGGATGCCGGACAGGTGCAGCCGCTCGGCGAGCATCCACACCGCGAACGTGCTGCCGAACTGCACGATGACCGCCGTGGACACATCCTCGATGAACCGGTTCACGAACAGGGTCACCCGCGCGAGCACCGACCCCAGCACCACGCTGCCCACCGTGACGACGAGCAGCATCGGGAGCGCGCTCCAGCCCAGGATGCCCCCCGCCGCAACCGCGCCCAGGGCGAGCCGGTAGATGAGCAGGGCGCTCGCGTCGTTGAACAGACTCTCGCCCTCAAGGATGACCAGCAGCCGGTGCGGGGGCCGCAACTGCTTCAACACCGCCGTGGCCGCCGCCGCGTCCGGAGGCGCGACGATGGCGCCCAGCGCGATGGCCGCGGCCCACGGCATGTCCGGCACCTGCCACCGGACCGCGACCGCCACCGCGATGACCGTGAGCACCACCGCGCCCAGGGCCAGCCCCACCACCGGCCGCCAGTTCGCACGCAGGTCCCGGGGCGAGGCGTCGAAGGCCGCGTCCAGCAGCACCGGCGCGACGAAGAGCGTGAGCGCCAACTCCGGATCCAACACCAGCTCCGGCGTCCCCGGCACGAGCGCCAGCACCGCCCCCGCGAACGCCACCAGCGCGGGGTAGGGCGTGCCAATCCGTCGGGACAGCGCCGCGAGTCCCGCGCCCCCCAGCAGCAGCGCGATGACGATCTCGAACACGAGCATGGAGCCCTCCGAAGGGGAATGTCCGCCATCCGGACTTCCTGCGGCGTAGCGCAGGAATGCGGGTTTCGGACAGTGGCAAATCCTCGACGCCGCAACCCGTCGTCCCCACGCGGGCGCGTGCGTCATCAGCGCAAAGCGATGGATGCCATCAGCCGGGGAAGGGGCGCGGCTTTGCGGAGCGGCGTCCCCCGGTGACAGGCTGGCCCTTTCGGCCGCGCGCGGATGCGCGGTCCTCGCAACCCTGTTCCCTGGGGGAACGATGTCCAGGTCGTTGTTGTTCGCGGCTTTCAACGAGGGCGTCCACCGCTCCATGTCCGGCAACCACGAGGCCGCGGTCCAGTCGTTCGACCAGGTCCTCGCCGTGGATCCGCGCCACTTCCCCGCGCTCACCGGCAAGGCGTTCGCGCTCAAGCAACTGGGCCGCACCGCCGAGGCCCTGAAGGGCTTCCAGCGGGCCGTGGAGCTGGACCCTTCCGCCCCCGACCCCCTCCGCGAAGCCGCCCTCTGCCAGTTGGAGCTGGGTGAGCCGGAGGCCGCCGCCCTGCTCATGGAGCGCGCGGTCCAAATCAACCCCACCCCCGGCTACCGGGAGGCCGCCGCCGTGGAGGTCTACCACCTGGGTAACGCGCTCTTGACCCAGGGACGGCGCCCGGACAAGGCCCGCTACCGTTTGGCCCGGCAGGTTTTCGAGCTGGCGCTGGAGCTGTCCCCCGCCTACGTGGAGGCCGCCAAGGCCCTGGCGGACGTGTGGGAGCACCTGGGTGACCCTACCCAGCAGGAGCACTACACCCAGCTGGCGACCCGGCTGCGCCCGGCTACCTCCTGAGCCGCCCTGCTTCAATTTTCCATTTAAAGGCGGAGGGAAAGGGCGCAGCGTCGGTGTTGAATGCCGATTGGACGCCCCTCTTCAGGAGAACCCTTCGCATGATCGTGATGCTCGAGCCGGATTCGCCGGAATCCGTTGTGAATGCCGTCCTCCATCTGGCTTCGCAGTACGAGGGCGTCACGCCCCGCGCGCACGTGGTCCAGGGCGCCGAGTCCACCATCACGGAGCTGTACCTGCTGGGCTCCACCGCGCAGGTGCCGCTGGAGCCCTTCCAGCAGCTGCCCGGCGTGCGCCAGGTGGTGCGCGTGTCGCAGAAGTACCGGATCATCGGGCGGCACGGTGGCCAGCGCACCACGGCGGGCTTCGACTACAACGGCGTGTCCTTCGGTGACACCACCGTGAACCTCTTCGCGGGCCTGTGCGCGGTGGATTCGCTGGAGAGCGTGGACTCGATGATGGCGGCGCTCGCGCGCTGCGGCATCCAGACGACGCGCATGGGTGCGTACAAGCCGCGCACGAACCCGTACGAGTTCCAGGGCCTGGGCGCCAAGTGCCTGCCGTGGGTGTTCGAGTCCGCGGGCAAGCACGGCATCAAGGTCGTCGCGATGGAGGTGACGCACCCGCGCCACATCGATGAAATCAACGACGCGCTCAAGCAGTCCGGCAACGCCACGGGCGTGATGCTCCAGGTGGGCACGCGCAACGCGCAGAACTTCGAGCTGCTCAAGAGCATTGGCCAGCAGCGCGCGTTCCCGGTGCTCTTCAAGCGCGGCATGGGCATCACGCTGGAGGAGTCCCTCAACGCGTGCGAGTACGTGGCGAGCGAGGGCAACCCGAAGATCGTCTTCTGCCTGCGCGGCGTGAAGACGCACCTGGGCGACCCGCACCGCAACATGGTGGACTTCGCGCACGTGCCCGTCGTCCGCCGGCTGACGCGCATGCCGGTGTGCGTGGATCCGTCGCACGCCATCGGGCGCGCGGAGGCCCCGCCGGACGGACTGCCGGACATCTTCCACGCCATTGGCCAGGGGCTCATCGCGGGCGCGTCCATGGTGCTGGTGGACTTCCACCCGCATCCGGAGATTGCGTTGTGCGACGGACCGCAGGCGCTGCGCCTGGAGCAGTTGGGCGCGCTCCAGCGCTACACGAACATCGTTCGCGGCGCGTACACGGAGGCGGTGAAGAACGGCGACGGAACGGCCGCCAAGGCCGGCGCGCAGGTCAGTCGCTGAGCGCGTAGCTGCCGAGGACCTGGAGCGACGTGCACGCGCTCCGGGCCTCGTCCAACGCGGCCCGCACCTGGGGCGCGTCCTCCCGGCCGTCCACGTCCAGGCACCAGCGGTAGTCCCAGGCGCGGACGCCGCCGGGGCGGGACTCCAGCCGCGCGACGTTCACCCCGCGCGTGGCGAAGGCCCCCAGCACGCCCGCGAGCGCGCCGGGCCCGTCGTTCAGCGTGAGCACCACGGACGTCTTCCACCGGGAGCCCAGGTGGGGCGGGAGGGCCGGCCCCACCGCGAGGAAGCGGGTGGCGTTGTCCGGTGAGTCCTCGATGCCTTCGGCGAGGACGGCCAGGCCGTAGAGGTCCGCCGCCGCCCGGCTGGCGATGGCCGCCGTGCCCGCGGGGGCCTCCTCGCCCACCCGTCGCGCAGCCACCGCGGTGTTCACCTCCGGCACCGGCTGCAGGTGGTGCCTGCGCAGCCAGCCCGAGCACTGGGCCAGCGCCTGGGGATGGGACAGCGCGCGGGTGAGGCTCGCCAGCGAGCGCCCCGGTGGCGCGAGCAGGCAGTGGCGCACGCGCAGGCGCAGCTCTCCGGACAGGCGCGGGGTGAACTCCAGCAGCAGGTCCACCACCTCCGCCACCGGGCCCGCGAGCGCGCTCTCCAGGGGCAGGACGCCGCCATCCACCCGGCCCTCGGCGACGGCTTCGAGGACGGCGCGGAAGGAAGGGCAGGGGACCAACACCACCGACGGGCCGAAGAAGGCCCGCGTGGCTTCGTCGCCGTACGCGCCGCGCTCACCCTGGAAGGCGATGCGGCGAGGGGCGGCGTCATCCATCGATGGGCTCCGCGCGCGGGTACGTGCCCAGCACGCGCAGCGACGCGGTGAGCGAACGCAAATCCTCCAGCGCCGCCGTCACGGACGCGGACGCGGCGTGGCCCTCCACGTCCAGATAGAAGCGGTACTGCCACGGGGCCCCGGGGATGGGGCGCGACTCCAGCTTGGTGAGGTTCACCCCGCGCTGCGTGAGCCGTTGCAGCACCTGGCCCAGCGCACCCGGACGGTGTTCCAGCACCACCAGCAGCGACGTCTTGCAGGGCACGTCCGGCGCGAGCGGCGTCGGTTCACGCCCCACCTCCACGAAGCGCGTGAAGTCCGCGCCGGGTTGCAGGTCGCTCGCGAGCACCACGAGGCCGAAGCGGCTGGCCGCGGACTCACTGGCGATGGCGGCCATCGTTACGTCATTGCGGTCCGCCACGGTGCGCGCGGCGACGGCGGTGTCCGGCCCCAGCACCGCGCGGGCCCACGGCACGTGCGTGCGCAGGAAGTCCTCGCACTGGGCCAGCGCCTGCGGATGCGACAGCACCTCGCGCAGGTCCTCCAGCTTCGCGCCCTTCACGCCCAGCAGCCGGTGATCCACCTGGCTCACCAGCTCGCCGGTGATGACGCCATCGCCCGCGGCGAGCACGTCGTAGGTCTCGTTGATGGTGCCCGCGGTGGTGTTCTCGATGGGCATCAGCAGCAGGTCCTGCTCGCCCTTCTTCAGGGCCTCCACCGCCTGTCGCGCGGAGTCGAAGCCGGTGAGGAGCACGCCGCCCGGACGGTGGCCGTAGCGCTGGCGCGCGGCCAGGTGGCTGTAGGAGCCCTCGACGCCCAGGTACCCCACGCGCAGGGGCGTGGTGTCCAGCCGCGTGACGAGCGCCTGCTGCCGCGCGACGGACATGTCCAGGATGACGCGGTAGAGGCGCTCCACCTCGTGCGGATCCAACCCGCGCTCGGCTGCCCGGCCGCGCAGCTTGCGCAGGAGCAGGTCCTCGCGCTGTGGATCCCGGAAGGGCCAGGCCGTCACCAGCTTCGCCCGCGCCACGTCGTCCGCCAGGGCCATGCGCCGCTGGAGCGCGTCGAGGATGTCCTCGTCGACGCGTTCGAGGGCTGTTCGCAGGGTGTCCAGGTTCGGGGTGTCCGCCATCGCGAAAACATAACAACTCGCGTCAGGGAACGGTCATCCGGTTACATCCCGAGCCGTCGGGCGGGCTCCGGAGGCACCGGGTAGACGGCCTCCTTCGGCAGCAGGCGGGTCGCCTGGTCCGCGCGCCCGTCGTCCAGGTGCTTGCGAAGCTTCCGCACCAGTGGCGTCAGGTCCGTGATGGAGACGGTCCAGTCGTCCACGAAGCGCTGGATGACGGCGCGGCTCAGGCCCACCTGGATGCTGTCGTGGGGCAGGCCCGCGCCGCGCAGGGTGCGCTCGGGGTCCCACTGGACGATGACGGGCGCCGACTCGAAGGCCTCACGCCACGCCTGCTGGGTGCCGTGCACCTTCGGCTCGTAGCTGGTGAGCACCGCCAGGCTCAGGGCCTCTTCCCACGCGGAGCGTTTGATCCGCACCGCGAGCGTGCGCTCCTGTCCGCTCTTGCTGCCCCAGTTGGAGCGGTGCATGAGCCACAGGAAGCTGGGTTTGATCCACGTCATCCGTCCCACGGAGAAGGGCGGGCCGAACTTCTGCTGCTCCACGGCCACGTCCGCGATGGCGTCGGGATAGGCCTGGTACACCACGATGGACGCGCGGTCGAAGTCGGCGCGGACTTCTCGCGCGGCGCTCATGGCTGGGGCCTGGGCTTCGCTTTCGGCTTCGGCTTGGAGGCGGGGGCCTTTGGCAGCTTCGTCTGGCCCATCTCCAGGACGAGCTCGAAGTGCTCCACGGGGGAGGGCGTCACGCTCAAGCGGCTGCGGGTGAGCAGCGGGAAGTCCTTGAGCGCGGGCGTGGCCTTGATGGTGGCCAGCGTCACGGGGGTGGTGAAGGCGACCACGGGGCCCACGTCCACGGAGGCCCAGTCCTCACCGGGGGCGGTGGGATCGGCGCCCGGCTTGGAGAGCACGCGCGCCACGCCCACGACGGCCTTGTCCTCGTTGGAGTGGTAGTAGAGGCACAGGTCCCCGGGCGTCATGGCCCGCAGGTTGTTGCGCGCCTCGAAGTTGCGCACGCCCGTCCACGCCGTCCTGCCGTCCGCTTCCAGCTGGGCGTACGCGTAGACGGAGGGCTCGCTCTTGATCAACCAGTACCGGCCAGTCGCCATGGCGGCGCACCCTAGCGCAGGGCCGCCAGGAGGACAGCGGCCCTGAGTGCCAGGGCGTGACTACTTCGCGCCCAGCGCGGCGACGAGCCGGTCCGCCTGCTCGCGGATGTGCTTGTCGGTGCTGGCCTGGGCCTTCTTCGCGTGCGTCCGGGCCTGGGCCTTGTCGGTGTCCGCCAGGGCCAGCGCCAGGTTGAGGTGCACGCCCGTGTCCTCCGGGTGCGCCTTCAGCGCCTGTGTCAGCACGGCGCGCGCGGCGGTGGCCCCGCCGGGGCGCGACAGGTGCAGCACCGCGAGGTCGTTGGCCGCGCCCACTTCGGACGCGTCAACGGCGATGGCGGCCTCCAGCAGCTTCTGCGCTTCCGCGTCGTCGCCCAGGCGGCGGCGGACCTTGGCCAGCGCGATGCGCACGGCGGCGTTGTCCGGCACCTTGACGAGCGCTTCGCGCAGGATGCGGTCCGCGTCCTCGTTCTTGCCGGCCACGAAGGACGCAAGCCCGTGCAGGTAGATGGCGTCCGCGTTGTCCGGCTGCTGCATGCGCAGGTCGATGGCGGCCTTGATGGCCGGCTCGGGCGCGCCCGCGAAGAAGCACAGCGAGGCGAACTCACGGATGAGGGAAGGCTCGCGGGGGCTGCGCAGGATGGCCTGCTGCAGCGTCGTCAGCGCGGCGCCCACGTGCCCCTGGAGGACCTGCACGCGCGCGGCGAGCAGCAGCGGCAGGTGCTCCGTGCGGCTGGCCTCCGCGGCCTCCTGGTAGCGCCGCAGCGCGCGGTCCAGCTGCTTGTCGCCCTGGAGCGCCATGCCCAGGTACGTCAGCGTCTGCGCGTTGCCGGGCTGGAGGGTGAGCGCCTTCTCCAGCACGGGGATCGCGGCGGGGTATTGGTGGTGGGCGAGCAGTCCCCGGCCGTGGTTGACGACCTCGAAGAAGCCCGCCTTCGGCTGGGCCGCGAGCGCCTCCAGCACCGCGAGCTGCCGGGCATCACCCTTCTCGGCATCGAGCCGGGCCAGGTGGCTGAGCGCTTCGGGATGGGTGGGGTGCTGCTCCACGAGCCGCTGGAGCATGGCGCGCGCGGCGGGCTCGTCATGCTGCGCGAGGCGCAGACGGGCGAGCCCGAGCATCGCGGCGGCGTCCTTCGGATCCTGCTTGAGGGCGCGCTCGAATTCGATGGCCGCGTCCTTGAGGAGGCCCTGCTTCATCAGACGCGCGGCGGAGGTTGCCTGTTTGGAGACGGCCATGGGTCAAGAGGATAGCCCAGCCCTGGAAGGGCCGGGCAGTCCGCGGGGGCCTACCCGATGCCCAGGAAGCTCCCGGCGCCTTCGATGATGTTCCCGGCCCCTTCCACGATGCCGCCCGCGACGTCCAGTGCGCCGGAGAACACATCGCCGGCCGCGTCCAGCACCGCGCCGCCCGCGTTGATGGCGCCCTCGGCCACGTTCTCCAGGATCTCACCACCGGCCGCGGCGGCCGTCTCGCCGACCGCCTTGAGGATGTTGCCGGGGTTGACGGAGCCTTCCACCTCGACGCCCAGGCCCAGGCCGGCCGTGGCCTCCACGCCGACGTCGAACTCCAGGTTGCCGCCGTTCAGGCCGATGTCCGCGTGGGCGTCGCCGCTCACGCCGGCGCTGGCGCTGGCGGTGATGCTGGCGGAGGCCAGGGTGTCATCCTCGTGCTTCAGCTCGATGGCGCCCGTGAGGCTGGCCTGCGCACCGGCGAAGCCGGACGCCGCGGCGCTGATGGACACGTCGCCGTCGGTGCCGACGTGCAGGTCCAGGTCGATGCTGCCCTCGGCGCCAATCTTGCCCAGCGCGGACAGGTCCAGCTCGACGGAGTACTGCTCACCGGCGATCTCGAACTCCACCGTCTTGGTGGCGCTGGCGCCCGCTTCCAGCAGGTTGGCGGACACGTCCACCTGCACGTTCACGTCGATGCCGGACAGGCCGATGTCGGCGTCCACGGAGGCATCCGCGCTGAACGTGGGACCCTGGACGTAGGCGTTGGTGTTGATGCCGCCCGGGCCGGTGCCGTTGACCTCGGAGCGCGCGCCGCCGGCTTCGAAGCTCGACTGGCCGCTCAGCACATTGCGCGAGTTCGACTGCACGTTGCCCTGCGCCGACGTGTCCACGCGAGAGCCGGCCGGGGCCGTGGCGGGCTTCTGACCATTCTTCGCCAGGTTCGGCGCGACGGGCGGAGGCGCGACAGGCCGCGGCGGGGGAGGCGGAGGCGGGCGGTAGCCGATGGGCGTGGACATGGCGGGCTCGATTTCAAAGGAGCGGCACCAGACTCGGCGCCAGCTTTTCCTCATTCTCCGAAATGCCCGGAGGAGAGTTTCCGACCCCGCATCACTTTGTAAGAAATGGCCGTCCGGATTCTCGCGGAGTGGGCAGGAGTCCTACATGCGGACCGAAATGTTTCCTGGGGGGCAGCGCGGAGACGGCACGGTGCGTCGAAATCGAGGGGTGGAGGGCTCGGCATCGCGCTCCACGGCACCTGGGTCCCGGGGCAAACCTACTCGACGGTATGTCCCACCACCCGTTCCTTTCCCATTTCCTGGGAGGCCTATGGGATCAACCCCCGTTCACGGAACGCGGCGAGCAGCCGGGGCTTGCCCTCGTTCAGCATCGCCTCGCCGTGAGAGGGGACCACGTGCTCGAAGTCGAGCCCGGCGATCTTCTGGATGGCCACGTTGAACGCAGCCCGGTCCTTGGCGAACCGGAGGAACAGCCGGCTCACGGCGAAGCGTTTGTAGGTGCCGAACATCCCGAAGAACATCCAGGCCGCGAGGCCCTTCGGCTGGGTGACGTTGAAGACCATGTCGGTCAGGTAGAGCGCCTTCGACGGATGGTGCAGGAACGCGCTCTCGTTCATCTTCGGCATGCCCGGAATCGGGATGAGCGCCAGCTCGCTCTCGAAGGGCCACGGCGTCTCTCCGAGGATGCCGTGCCAGGTCAGCTCGGGGTGCTTCTCCCGCACCCCGGCCGGACCCCAGAGCCTCGCGTTCGGATGCGCCTGCGCCGCGGCCTTCATCCCGGCGGTGTGCATCAGGCTGGGGGCCACGATGTCGGTGACCGGGCCGGCTTCCTGGAGCTGCCCGGGCGTGAGCTTCGAGCCCGGTGAGAACAGCACGCGCGCCTGCTGAAGCTCGAAGACCGCCGTGCGCACGGGCAACTGCAACACCGGCGAGCGCAGCGTGGAGTCGAGGAACCGGGTCTTGGGAAGGGACATGGGCCGGAAGCTCCCACGAAGCCCCCCTGGACGTCACCCCGGTACGCTTCACCCGATGTTCGTCTTGCTGAACACGCGCAGCGCCTCCGCCACGCTCCAGGCCTGCGCGAAGCAGCCTCGCGGACGGTAGGGCTCCGTCGCGTCGAAGATCTCCGAAATCTGTCCGATGCCCCCGTGCGACAGGTGGTCCTCCATCCCCGCCAGCAGCGCACGTGCCGCCTTCAGGTCCGGCGTCACCTTCAACGTCGCGTCCACATAGTGTCCGATGAGCCAGCCCCACACCGTGCCCTGGTGGTAGGCCGCGTCGCGCGCGCGCAGGTCACCGTCGTACTTCGGCTTGTAGTCCCTGCTGCCCGGCGCGAGGCTCCTCAAGCCCACGGGCGTCACCAGCTCGCGGCGCACCACGTCCAACACCTGCGCCCAGTGCTCGCGCTTGAGCACCGGGTGCTTCAACGAGATGGCGAAGACCTGATTGGGGCGCACGTGCGCGTCCTCGCGCACCCCCTCGCCGTCCACCACGTCGTAGAGGCACCCGCCCGCTTCATTCCAGAAGCGCTGGTTGAAGCTGCCATGGACCCGCTCCGCGGCCGCCCGGTACGGCGCCGACTCCTGGTCCAGCCGCTCCGCCCAGCCCGCCATCAGCTTGAGCGCGTTGAACCACAGGGCGTTGAGCTCCACCGCCTTGCCCCGGCGCGGCGTCACCACCCAGCCCTCCACCTTCGCGTCCATCCAGGTGAGCTGGTAGCCCTCCTGTCCCTGGCGCAGCAATCCGTCCGCCGGATCCACGCCGATGTTGAAGCGCGTGCCCTTCTGGTGGTGCGCCACGATGTCGCTCAGCGTGGGGTACAGGTCGCGCAGCAGGGTCTCGTCCCCCGTCTCCTCCAGGTAGCGGTCCACCGCGTGGAAGAACCAGAGCGTCGCATCCGCCGTGTGGTAGACGCCCTCGTTCTCCCCGTCCGGGAAGTAGTTCGGAATCAGGCCGTCGCGCACGTAGTGCTCGAACGTGCGCAGGATGGCCGCCGCCTCGCGGTAGCGCCCCGTGGCCAGCGTCAGCCCGTCCAGGCTGATCATCGTGTCGCGGCCCCAGTCGGTGAACCAGGGGTAACCCGCGATGACGCTTCGCGCGTCCAGTCCCATGGACCGGGCCCAGGCTGCATCCGCGGGCCTCGGCGGGTCGATGATGAATTGATCCGCCGCCAGCACCAGCCGCGCCTGCACGCCCGAACGCGCAGGCTCCGGGGCGCGCTCCAGCAGTCGCTGCTGCCGCGCCAGCTCCCGTTCGAACACCACGGCGGGGTCCCGCTCCAGGTGCCCCGCGCTCTGCGTGGTGAGTCCGAAGCCCAGCGTGCCGCCCGGCTTCAGCGTGGCGGTGAAGTAGCCCGGCGAGTGCTGCACCTCCGTGAAGTCATAGCCGCGCGCCTTCTCCATGCGCAGGTGCTGGGGCCTGGACGTCTCCTCCAGGCTCACGAACGGCGTGGGCCCATCCGAGTACAGCCGCATCCGCATCGACGGGCCGTCCTCGCCATTGCGCAACGTCACCAGCGGCCCCCGCAGCGTGATGATGGCTTCCTCCACCTTCTCGAGCAGCGGTCCATCATGCGGGCGCAGCACCGGGAAGGGCCGCAGGTGCAGGGTGGCCTCCGGACCGGACAGGTGCTCCCACGTGATGAACACCGTGTCCTCGCCGTGCACCATCACGAAGCGACGGCGCAGCCGCGTCCGTCCCACCGCGTACTCCCAGACGGGAACCAGTCCCTCCAGATGGAAGTGGCGCAGGTGGCGCGCGCCGTCCTCCACCATCGTGCCGTCCGCGTGCTCCTCGGAGGTCAGCCGGTAGCGCTGCCCATCCACGATGGCAGCCTCGTCCAGCCTCGCCATCAGCACCGTGCGGCCCAGCTTCTCCAGCGTGGGGATGAACAGGCCGTGATAGCGGCGCGTGTTGCACCCCACCAACGTGCCGGACGCGTAGCCCCCGCGGCCGTTGGTCATCAGCCACTCGTGGTGCACGCCGATGCCGAAGTCAGCGCCGTCCTTCCAGTCGAACGCGAGGCGGGGCAGGTCGGGGGCTGATGGATTCACGCCTTCGTCTCCTCCTCGCCCGTCAACACGAGCGCGGACTGTCCGGGCAGTGGCCACCGTCCATCCTCCGGAATCGGTGGCGTGCCCATCCCGCCGTAACGGGCCTGGTCACTGGACAACAACAGTCGCCAGCGCCTTCCAGAAGGTGGGGCGAACAGCGGTTGCGGACACGACCCTGAATCCAGTCCCGTGCCCAGGTTGAGGAGGACGAGGCGGTCGCCCTCCCGCTCGCTGCATGAATCGTGGAGCACCAGCGCCTGCGGTGCGCCTTGCCGCGTCCACCGCGTCCCGGCGGACCGAGCGTGTGCCTGCCCCTCGTGGGGACCCGGCCCATGCACGCCGGTGCTTCGGACGCTCCCCAGGCCGCCCGCAGGGCGAAGGGCAGGGCAGGCCCTGGCCGCCATCCGCCTCCCCTGGTGCCCCCCACGTCCGGGTCCCTTGCGATGGCCCACCGGGGAGCGCACCTCACCAGGACCTTCGCGAGCGCTTCGCCTTCTCCTATAGAGAGGTGTCCGTCCCGGTGATGCGGAACGTGGAGGGGCGCGGGCACCCGGGTGTTCCAGCCCGAGGAGGAACGGCGTGGCCATCGTGAAGTCGACGGGCATCAGCGGGCCCCAGCGCGGGCTGGCGGAGCAGGTGTTCTCCCGGGCCGCGGGCGCGCCGCTCGTACCGGGCAATGACGTGCACCTGCTGCGCGACGCGCGTGAGAACTACCCCGCGTGGCTGAGCGCCATCCACCTGGCCCGCCGCTCCGTCCTCTTCGAGAACTACATCATCGAGGACGACGACGTGGGCCGCACCTTCGCGGAGGCGTTGGAGGCCCGCGCCCGCGACGGCGTGCGCGTCTGCGTGCTCTATGACTGGCTGGGCTGCCAGGGCACCGCGTCCAGCCGCTTCTGGCGCAGGCTGCGCGAGGCGGGCGTGGAGGTGCGCTGCTTCAATCCCTTCCAGTTCGACCGGCCCCTGGCCTGGCTGGGCCGCAACCACCGCAAGACGCTCACCGTGGACGGCGAGGTGGGCTTCGTCTCCGGCCTGTGCGTGAGCCACAAGTGGGTGGGGGACCCGGAGAAGCACGTGGCCCCGTGGCGCGACACCGGCCTCGCGATTCGCGGCCCGGCCGTGGCGGACCTCGTGCGCGCCTTCGCCCAGGGCTGGGCCACCGTGGGGACTCCGCTCGACGAGGAGGGCTGCCTCTCCGCCCGAGCGCCCGAGCCGATGGGCGACGTGGCCCTGCGCGTGGTGGCCGGCGTGCCCTGGAGCGCGGGCCTGTTCCGCGTGGACCAGCTCATCGCGTCGCTCGCGCGCAAGCGGCTGTGGCTTACGGACGCGTACTTCGTGGGCACCGCCGCCTATGTGCAGGCGCTGCGGGCCGCGTCGCGCGACGGCGTGGACGTGCGGCTGCTGGTGCCCGGCAGCAGCGACATCCCCGCGCTGCGCCCCCTCACCCAGGCCGGCTACCGCCCCCTGCTGGAGGCGGGCATCCGCGTCTATGAATGGAACGGCACCATGCTCCACGCCAAGACGGCGGTGGCGGATGGGCTGTGGGCCCGCGTGGGCTCCTCCAACCTCAACCCCGCAAGCTGGCTGGGCAACTCCGAAATCGACGTGGCGGTGGAGGACGTCCACTTCGCCCAGCAGATGGAGTCCATGTACCAGCAGGACCTGGAGCACGCGACGGAGGTCGTGCTCAGCGGGAGGGATCGGCGCCTGATGTCCACCAACCCGCGCCCGCTTCCGCGCTCGCGGCGGGGGGGCCCCGGACGGCGGGGCAGCATGAGCCGCGCGGCCGCGGGCGCGGTGCGCCTGGGCAACACGGTGGGCGCCGCCGTCACCAACCACCGCGAGCTGGGGCGCACGGAGTCCAAGGTCGTCTTCGGCGCGGGCGTGGTGCCCCTGGCGCTCGCGGGTGTGGCGCTGTGGTGGCCGCAGGTGGTGGCCGTGCCGGCGGCACTCCTCTGCGCCTGGGCCGGCATCGCCTTGTGGAGCCGCGCCGTGCGCCTGCGCCGCCAGGAAGCCGAAGCGCCCGAGGCGCGAGGGCCCCTGCCGGAGAGGGAGGTGCCGCCCAGGCCCGCCGCGGTGGCGCCGGAGCTGCTCACGGAAGCGGAGCCGCGGAACACGCCGGAAGCGGAGCAGCAGCAGCCCTGAGGCTTTCCGCGTCCCGGGCGCGCTCGGGGCGTGCCCTCGTCGCGCGACCCTCGGGAAAATGAAACGGGACCGTCGGGTCGGAGCGCGGGAAGCGTTGCTTCCCCTCGCGTCCGGGCCCGGGGCCCCGTGATTCCTACAGTCCTACAGCCTTCCTACGCCTGCTTCGCGACGCCGGTCGGCTCCTCCGCCTTACCGTTGAGCAGCGCGCTGCCCCCATACAAGGCCAGGCCCACCATCCCCAGGACGCCGGCTTCGATGCTGCTGCCCATCGCCGCGCCCATCAGGCCCACCACGCTGGTACCCACCATGAAGACCAACCCCATCGCCCCAGCTGCCTTGCCCATCCGTGTCCCCCTCGTGACGGTTGTTGTGATGCCCTGAAACCCCATGCTGCGTCCGACGGGCAGTCCCTTTTCAAGACCCGTGCCGAAGTGCTCGCACAGGAGGGCCCCTTACATGTGCTGGAGCGCGTGGAACGCGCGGGGACTGGAGTGGGCAAACCTCTTCCACCGCACGGAAGCGATCGGCAGAAAGCACAGGGGAGAACACCTGGGTACGACCGGAATTTTTGCCGATTCCCCCCATGTGCGCCTGATGTGGCACGCCGTAACCCACCGGAGTCCAAGGGTTTTCCCTCTCCTCAAGCGCTGGCACACGCGCTGCTAAGGGACACCGCCAGAAGCGTGCTGCTCGGCCCGCAGGGCCGGTGGACGGCGGCACTCGCCAGACATCAGTGAACGAAGGAGAGCGGAAGATGGGAATGCGGCGCACGGGGTTCTGGGTGGGGTTGGGGATGCTCCTCCTGTCGGGATGTGCTCACCAGCAGACGCTGAAGGTGGACAACGCGGAGCAGCCGTACCGGATTGGCCGCGAGGACGTCCTGGACGTCAGCGTGTGGCGTGACGCGGAGCTGTCGCGCACGGTGCCGGTGCGGCCCGACGGCTTCATCTCCGTCCCCATGGTGGGGGAAGTCCAGGCCGCGGGCATGACGCCCACGGAGCTGGCGGAGGCGCTCAAGACGGGCCTGCAGCCGTATGTGCAGGAGCCGCGCGTGACGGTCATCGTCCGCGAGGTCAACAGCACCCGCGTGTTCGTGACGGGCGAAGTGGCCCACCCGGGCGCGTACCCGCTGCGCGGCCGCGTGTCGCTCCTGCAGGCCATCGCGCTGGCGGGCGGCTTCACCGACTTCGCCAACTCCGACGGCATCGTCGTCATCCGCACGGACGGCAAGGGCGGGCAGATCCCGGTGCGCTACAGCGACCTGGTCTCCCCCGACGGCGAGAACGTCATCCTGCGTCCCGGTGACACCGTCGTCGTCCCGTGAGGGGTGACGGACGCAACTTAAAACACAGACATCCGGACGATATGAACAAGGGCGTGGGCGTGGGCAAGGACGGGAGGGCGGCGGTGAGGGGCAACTGGAAGCGGGCAGTGATCGCAGGCTGTCTCATCGCCGGACCGGCTGCTCAGGCGGCCACCATCCTGGAGCCTCGGCTGCGCCTGACGGCGGAGGAGCGCTTCGACAACGATCTGCGGCTGGGCGGTGGCGCGGGTGCCACCGGCGGGCAGTTCATGACGAAGCTGTCTCCCCGGCTGGGCCTGGATGTGAAGAACGAGCAGCTCACCCTGGATACGTTCTACGCCACGGACCTGCTCGCGCGACACGGCTCCGGCAAGACGACGTTGGACCACCGGGGCGGGTTCGGCCTGCGCGACGTGCTGTCGCGCCGGCTGCGATTGGACGCGAGCGCCAAGGTGTTCCGCGTCACGGACCCCACGTCGCTGCCGCGTGATGGTCTGGCGCGCTCCACGGCTCCCACCTTCTATGCGCAGGCGAAGGTGGGGTTGACGGGGCGGGTGACGGATCGCATGGATGTGCGCGGCAACTATTCATTTGAAGCCACGCGCATCATCGAGCCGGGACGGGTGGCGGGTTACGCGCACACCCCGTCGGTGGAGCTGTGGTACCGCTCCACGCGCCGGCTGTCGTTGGGCGCCGAGTATCGTTATCAGGGCTTCCTGTACGCGGGGGACTACAGCCAGGCGCACGGCGCTTCAGCGGCCCTGCGCTACCGGCTGACGCGGCCCACCACGCTCACCCTCCGGGGCGGGCCGGTGCGCTACCTGCCGTCGGACGCGTCCCGCGGGGGCTGGCTGCCCCGCGTGGCGGTGGAATTGGTTCGTGAAGGAGAGCGCTCGGATATCGGCTTCGCCGTGGGACACGACCTGGTGGGTGCCAGCGGGTTCTCCGGCGCGGTCTGGGCGGACTACGCATCAGTGATGGCGGCGCACCGGTTCACGGCGAAGTTGTCTGCCTTTGGGGCGGCCAGCTTCTTCCGCAACGGCACCGCGCCGGATTTGAACTACACGCAGTGGCGCAACACCACGAACGTGTCGCAGGGCTATGCAGTGGGAGGCGGCGTCGAGTACCGGATGAACCGGAAGCTGGCGCTGCAGGGAGCGGTGGACCGCATCGCGCAAGTGGGCGCGGCGGACGTCGCTGGGGCTGGGGATCTGACACGCAATGTGTTTGCTCTCCGTCTGGTCATGACACCTTGGTAGGGAGCATGCGAGTGCGAGGCATGGAGGAGCGGATCATGGAGCGTGGGATGACGGCGGACCAGATGCTTTCGGCGCTGTGGCGTCGCAAGGCCCTGGTGGGGGCGATCGCTGCTGCGATTTTCGTGGTGGGCGCGGCGATCGTGATGACGCGGCCTAGCATTTATGAAGCTTCGGTGGTGGTGCGCGTGGAACCGCAGCGCCCCGGTGAGGAGATGGTGCAGCGCACGGTGAGCGAGCTCATCGAGCAGCGGCTGGTGACGGTCCGCCAGGAGCTCCTGGCCCGGCCGGTGCTCCAGAAGGCCATCGAGGAGATGAACCTCTACCCGGAGCTCGTCTCCGAGAAGGGCATCGAGGCGGCGGTCGAGCAGATGCGCAAGGACCTCACCGTGCGCGTCGAGGGTGAGACGGCGTTCGAGCTGACGTACGCGGGCCGCGACCCGCAGGTCGTCGCGCAGGTGACCAACCGCCTGCCGGCCATCTTCTCCGAGGAGACGCTGAAGATCCGCCAGGCGCAGGCCGCCCGCGCCACCAACCTCTTCACGGAGGAGATGGTGAACATGGGCAAGGCGGTCTCCGCGTGGGAGGCCAACATCAGCCGCTTCAAGGTGGACCACCTGGGCGAGCTGCCCGAGCAGATGGAGATGAACATGCGCGGCCTGGAGCGCATCAGCGCCCAGCTGCAGACCAAGTCCGAGGAGCTGCGCGCCGCCGAGGCCCGCCGCTCCGACCTGGCCCGGGCCCGCAACGCCGCGGACAGCGAGGCGGGTCGCCTGGAGGCCGCGCAGAGCGGGCTGTCCCGGACGCTCACCCAGGCCAAGACGCAGTGGACCGAGGACCACCCGGAAGTGAAGCGGATGGAGCGCGAGCTGGGCACCGTCGCCGAGCAGCGCAAGGAGGCCGAGGGCCGTATGTTCGCCGAGCGCAACGAGCGCACCCGCGTCACCACGCTGGTGGGCAGCATCCAGAAGGACATCGTGGACCTGCAGAAGCAGGCCGAGGCCTACCAGGCGCGGCTGAACAACACCCCCCGCTGGGCGCATGAGCTGGCGGTGATGAACCGGGACTACGAAATCGCCCGCACCAAGTACCAGAGCGTGGTGAGCCGCAAGGTGGAGGCGGAGATCGCCCAGGAGCTGGAGGCCAAGAGTGCCCAGAGCCTGTTCAACGTCATCTCGCCCGCCGGGGTGCCTTCCGCTCCGGCCCGTCCGGACCGCCTGAGCGGTCTGCTCATCGCGGCCCTCCTGGCCCTGTCGCTGGGTGTCCTCACCGGCACCGTGCTGGAGATGCGCGACGACAGCCTCCGCGACGGCACCGAGGTCCGCGAGCGCATCACGCTGCCTGTCCTGGCGGTGGTCCCGAACATGCAAGGCAAGACAGAGAAGCGGGTGTTGATGCCCATGGCTGGGAGCAAGAACAGCGTCTCCTCGCCCACTTCGCTGAATTAATTGCCGACCCCCAACGGAAAAGATTGGAGAACTCAGATGGATTCGACGATGGAGCGGGCCGGAAACTTCCTCCCGCGTGTGGATGAGAGCGCGGCTTCCTCGAACGCGGTGGACCGTCGGGTGGTGACGTTGACGGCCCCGGCCTCCGCGGCCGCCGAGCAGTACCGGACGCTGTACTACCGGCTGGAGCGGATGCGGGAGCAGCGCCCGATGAAGGTGGTGGCGCTCACCTCGGCCATGCCCGGCGAGGGCAAGACGGTGACGAGCGTCAACCTGGCGCTGGCCGCCGCCCGGGCGAACCCGGAGCGCCGCATCCTGCTGGTGGACGCGGACCTGCGCCGGGGCCAGGTGGCCCCCACGCTGGGCATGCGCAACAAGCAGGGTCTGGCGGAGCTCTTGGCCGGTGAGTGCGATGTGCGCGACGTGGTGCGCCGCTTCAACGCCACGCGGCTGGCCGTCATCCCCGCCGGCGCCACGCCGGAGGAGAGCACCCAGGTGCTGGCCAGCGCCCGGATGAAGCAGTTCCTCAAGGCGGTGCGCGAGGGCTTCGACGAGGTGTACGTGGACCTGCCGCCCACGCTGCCGTTCGCGGACGCGGCCATCCTGGGCCACCAGATGGACGGCGTGCTGATGGTCATCCGCGCCAACGTCACCCCCTCCAAGGTGGTGAACCAGGCGGTGGAGCAGCTGGCGGGCGCGGCGCTGGTGGGCTGCGTGCTCAACGGGGCGGAAGTGAACGCGACCCCGTACCTGAAGAACTACGTGAAGAAGTAGCAGCACCGCAGCACGACATGCAGGTGAGAGCAGTCTGTCTGGCCTTCCGTCCCCCCTCCTATGCGGTGGGGGGGCGG
>NZ_RAWD01000148.1:0-22920 GCF_003612065.1 Corallococcus sp. CA047B | reverse complement strand
CCCAGGCGACCCCCGTCCCCCGTCCCGAGGCGCGTCCGCGCTTCCGTCCGGCGTGGGATCGCCGGCGCGTGGCGGGGTTCGCCGCCGCGTCCGCCGCCGTGGTGCTCGCCGTGCTGGCGGTGGTGCGTCCGTGGCGCGCGCCCGAAGCGCCCCGGGAGCTGCCCTTCGCGCTCGCGTCCGCGCGCCCCCTGGAGGGCCGTCCCAGCCACCCGGGCCTGGACGGCTACCGCGCCCTGGCCACGATGCGGGGCGGCGCGGCCGGGCGGCCGGAGCTGGACCTGGCGAAGCTGGCGGCGCTGGAGCAGCGCGGGGACCTGCACGGGATCGCGACGGCCTATCTGGTGTCCGGGGACTCCGAGCGCGCGGAGCGCATCCTGGAGGCACTGCCGCAGTCGCCCGCCGTCCAGGGAGACCGGGCGCTGGCGGCGCTGGACCTGGGCCAGCCGGAGCGCGCGCTGGGGCTGGTGGAGGCGGCGCTGGAGACCGCGCCGGAGGACCCGCGACTGCACTGGAACCGGGGGCTCGCGCTCCAGGCCGTCTCGCTGGAGCTGGCCGCCGCGGCGGAGTTCCAGCGGGTGGTGCAGGCGAAGGAGCCGGGGTGGAGCACGGAGGCGCAGGCGCGCGCGGACGGTCTGCGCCAGGGCGCGCTGGGGCGGCGCGACTCCTGGCAGGCGATGAACGCGGCCGGCATGGCGCTGGCGCTGGAGGGCACGCCGTATCCGGCCACGATGGCGCGGCGCAACCCGGACCTCGCGCGGCTGTACCTCTACCATGCGCTGCGCGCGGCGCCGTCCGCGGAGCGCGTGCGGGCGCTCCTGCCGCTGGCGACGGTGCTGGACGACGCCACCCGGACGAAGACGGCCACCGCCTATGTGGCGCGCGTGGCGGAGGCGGACTTCGCCCGGCGCGGCCCGCTGGCCCACACCTACCGCGCGGTGCTGGAGGGGACGGAGACGCTGGAGGGAGCGAAGGCGGACGCGTACCTCGCGAAGCTGCGGCGCTCCAACGAGCGCGACCTGCTGCTGGGCGCGCTGCTGTTGCTGCGGCAGGAGGATCAGCACGTGGAGGAGCTGGCCACGCTGGTGCGCCAGTCCGGTGAGCCCGCCTGGTACGAGGCGCCGCTCGCCCGGGGACGGGCCCAGGCCGCGCTGGCCCGGGGCGACACGGAGACGGCGGAGAAGTCCCTCACGGAGGGGCTGGCGTCGTGCCGGAGCGCGGGCTTCCAGTACCGCTGCGTGGACCTGCAGCAGCACCTGGCCGCGCTCTACAACCGCCTGGACCGGCGCAAGGAGGCCGAAGGGCTGGCCCGCTCCGCGCTGGAAGAGGCGTTCCGGACGGACAGCTGGTTCCAGGAGGAGGTGCTCCTGTCGGACCTGGTGACGAGCGCGCGGCTGAGCCACGCCCCGGCGCTGGCCCGCGCCTACCTGGACGAGTACGTCCAGCACGCGCCGGAGGACTGCGCGCGCCGGTCGGAGTACCACCACGCCCGGGCGCTGCTGGCGGTGGAGGACCTGGACGCGAAGGCCGCCCGGCGCGAGGTGCAGGACGCCATCGGCTGTGCC
Organism: Corallococcus sp. CA047B; assembly: GCF_003612065.1. Taxonomy (NCBI): domain Bacteria; kingdom Pseudomonadati; phylum Myxococcota; class Myxococcia; order Myxococcales; family Myxococcaceae; genus Corallococcus; species Corallococcus sp. CA047B. The sequence goes on along the minus strand of NZ_RAWD01000148.1, from coordinate 21,358 downwards.
ACCGCGCCCACGCTGCTGGAGATCGCGGTCGCGGGCGACCTGCTGCGGCTGGAGGGCGGCACGGTGCCAGGGCGCGAGCTGGACCGGGTGCGGGAGCGCATCCGCGTGCTGCGCGAGGACCCGTCCCTGTCGGCCGGCGACCGGCTGCTGTTGGACCACCTGGAGGGGCGCATCCTCATCGAGCGCGACCGCGAGGCGGGCCAGAAGCTCCTGCGCGGCGTCATCACCGGCTCCGCGCTGAAGCGCTCCTCGGACATCGAGGCGCGCAAGGCCTGGTCCCACAGCCACCACGTGCTGGTGATGGACGCGGGCCGCTCGAAGGAATGGGACCCGGCCGTGTCGCTGCTCGCGGAGGAGCTGGATCGCACCGCGCCCACGTCCTGCCTGCTGGCGCTGGCGGGCCAGGATGAGCGGCTGCTCTTCGTCGCCCGGGGGCCGGACGGCGTGTCAGAGGGGCTGTACCTCAACGCCCTGAAGCGGCCCCTGCGCGAAGAGGTGCCGGGGGTGCCCGAGCGCCTGCGCCAGGTGGTCTCCGCGTGCGAGTCGGTGCGCGTGCTCGCGGAGCCCATCCTCCAGGGGCGCCCCGGGCTGCTGCCGCCGGACCGGGCCTGGAGCTACCTGGCCCCCGGCGGTCACCGCATCGCCGCGCCGGCCGTGGCGCCCGCGACCAAGCGGCTCCTGGTGTCGGACGTGGAGCCGCCCGCGTCCCTGGGCCTGCCGCGCCTGATGCCGTGGAAGGGCGCGCCAGGGCCCAACGACGTGCACCTGCGGGGCCGCGCGGCGACGCCCGAGGCGGTGCTCGCGGAGATGGAGGACGCCACGGAGGTGGAGCTGCACACGCACGGCCTCTCCGGCACGGGCCTGTCCGACGCGGCCTTCCTGGCGCTGTCCCCGGACGCGGCCGGCCACTACGCGTTGACCGCGGAGGACCTGGAGGGTCACACGCTCAAGGGGACCCCCGTGGTGCTGCTGGCCGCGTGCGACGCGAATGTCGGCGCGTGGCGCTACCATGCGGTGTGGAGCCTGCCGTCCGCGCTCATCCAGGCGGGCGCGCGCGCGGTGGTGGCACCGTCCACGCAGGTGCCGGACGTGGAGGCCGGGGCCTTCTTCCAGGCACTGCTGGAGACCCTGCGTCGCGGCGTTCCTCCCGCGCAGGCGCTCAGGGACACGCGGGCCCGGTGGTTGCGGCAGGGCAGCGCGAAGTGGGTCCAGGATCTGGTCGCATTCGAATAGACTCCGCTTTCCGCGAATATCGATGGCCCTGCGCGTAAGGGATCCGGGAGGATTCATGCACCAGCGTTGGAAGTCCGCAGTGGGAGCGATGGCAGTGGGCGTGGTCGCGTTGACGGCGGCGAGCGCCGGGGCCGAGGACGTGAAGGCCTCGAGCAAGCCCGTGAAGCTGGCGCCGCGCACGACGACCACCGCCAGTCCGGCGGCGAAGAGCAGCGGCTTCGTGGACGTGGCGGTGGACGAGGGCGCCGCGGGCACGAAGCTGTACCGGTACGACCGGAGCAGCGGGACGCTCACGCTGGTGAAGCAGCTCAGCAAGGCGGAGGCGACCAGCTCCGTGTCCCGCTTCAAGGACTTCCAGACCGCGGAGCGTCAGGCCCCTGCATCCAAGCAGGACCTGGTCATCGCCGTCGCCCCGGAGGGCAAGCCTCCCAAGGGCGGGCCTCCGGGCGGCCATGATCCGGACCCCATCGTCCAGGCGGACTTCGCCAAGATGTCCCGCGAGCTGGCGCGCCTCAAGCTGGACACGGCGAAGGTGAAGATCGGCACGCCGCAGATGCGTTAGGCCCAGTCGGCCTCCGTCGGGAAGTCTGGGGGCCGCGGCTCCGGGGTGGTGGCAGGTGTCCTCGCCCCGGAGGGCCGCGGCCTTTGTGTTTGTGGATGGACCCTGGCGCCCCCGTTCAGCCCGCGACGCGCGGAGTGTCCGCCCCGGGCCCGCGCCTGCATTCCCCGCACCTGCTTCACCTTGCCCCACGTACAACATGCTCACACTTTTCGTGCGTGAGGGGGCCAGGTTCGCCCGTTTGTCTTCGACGCCCTCCTTTCGTCCGAACGACCCGCGGGTGTCGTCCGGCAGGCCCGCGCAGCAGGGGAGGGTGGCACATGGGGAGCAATGAGAGCGGGCGTCGTCGTGGTGTCGCGGTGCGGGTGTCGTCGTGGAAGCTGATCCTCGTCCTTGCGGGAGGCGCGGTGGGGACGGGCTGTGGGCCCACCTCCCAGGAGCCCGCGCCGCCTGATCCGGTGGGCACCGTGAAGCAGGAGGCCTTGAGCTACAACAGCCTGTCGTACAACGGCCTGTCCTTCAACGGGCTGTCGTTCAATGGCCTGTCCTTCAACGGGCTGTCGTTCAATGGCTTGTCATCCGATGCCTTCGCGTCGTGGTTCGACGAGGACCCGGTGCTGGCCGATGAGGTCATGCACTACGTCATCCGCTGCGCGGTCCCCGAAGGCGAGACGCGCACGTACACCGACGGCCGGACGGAGGCGGTGCACATCTGGCCGGGACTGTTGGGACTGGCGCCCACGTGGGCCGCGGGCAAGCCGGCGACGGTGGCGGAGCAGCAGCTCATCTCCGCGTGCCTCGCGGCGCACGCCAACCCCTTCGGCGTGAGCGTGCCCATCTCCGTGCAGGGCCGCGACGGGACGGGCGGGACCATTCCCTCCACCCCCGCGGAGCTGGCGGAGTTCTCACGGCCGGAGTCGTGCTTCTTCGGCAACCTGTTCCTGGGCGAGGGCATCTACGCGGGCAGCCAGAACCCGCCGCTCACCGCGAACCAGAGCACCACGCGGGCGTGCGCGGTGGTGGACGGCTCCGGGATGCCACGCCAGACGTGCGCGCCGATGGTCTACGTGGGCGCGTGCTCGGCGTCATGCACGCCGGATGGCACGTCCGGCCTGTCCTTCCTGAGCTGTACGGTGGGCGGCATCACCTACCAGCCGCTCACCACGCGGGTGCGGGACGCGGACCTGGCGGTCTGCGGGGATGGCACCTGCCAGGTGACGGAGGCGTGTGGCGCGTCCACCACGTACGACGCGTGCGCGGCCGACTGCGGAGCGTGTCCCTGACGGGGCGCGCTGCTTCAGCCGGAGTGTGAGCCCAGCCCGGAGGCCGCGCCCGCGCGCAGCCTTTCGTGGAGCGCGTCGGTCAGCAGGTACCAGAACTGCACGTTGCCGAAGCTGAGGATGTCGCCGCCCCGGAGCGACACCTCGCGCTGCCCGATGGTGGTGGCATTGACGAAGGTGCCGTTGGTGGAGCCCAGGTCGCGCACGGTGCAGCGGTCCTCCGCGCGGCTCCACCGCAGCTCCGCGTGCTGCTTGGAGACGGAGGCGTCGTCCAGCACCAGCTCGCAGTCCATCCTCCGGCCGATGCGCAGCGCGTCCGAGTCCTTGAGGGTGGGCAGGGTGGCGACGAGCAGGTCGTCGAATTCGAAGAGCAGGGTGAGCATGCCCTGCTCGATGTCGCCCGGGTCCGCCATGCGGGTGGGGGCGAGCACGGCGGCGGAGAGCTCCGCGGGGGGGCGCTGCACCAGGGCGAAGGGGCCCAGTTGATGCTGGAAGGTGCCCACCGGCAGGGCGGAGGCGAGCGCGCGCATTTCCTGGATGGACAACACGGCGGGCAGCCTAACGGGTCAGCCGACGGGCGCACAGCCGTTACCGGACGATGGGGGTACGGCTTTCGTTGACCCGCTTGTCACTCGTTCCCTACATTGGTCGTTTCCAGTCGGGGGCCGGGTTCCAGGAGGGAGCCCCGGCCCCGGGTTACTGGCAGCCAGGTGATGGAAGGAGCGGTGTCGATGAGCGGCGACAGCATCCCGATGACCCCCCACGGTTTGCGGAAGCTCAAGGAAGAGCTGAAGCACCTCCAGTCCGTGGAGCGCGGGAAGATTTCGCGTGAGATCGAGGTCGCGCGGGCGCACGGCGACCTGCGGGAGAACGCCGAGTACCACGCGGCCAAGGAGAAGCAGTCGCACATCGAGGGGCGCATCCTGACCCTCGGCGACTGGATTGCCCGTTCGGAGGTCATCGACCCGGCGAAGCTGGGGGGCGACAAGGTCATCTTCGGCGCCAGCGTGGAGCTGACGGACCCGGAGACGGACAAGTCCATCACCTACCGGCTGGTGGGGGAGACCGAGGCGGACCTGAAGAAGCGGTGGATCGCCGTCACCTCGCCGGTGGCGCGTGCGCTCATCGGCAAGAAGGTGGGCGACATCGCCACGGTGAACAGCCCGGGTGGCGTCCGGGAGCTGGAGGTCGTGAAGATCTTCTTCGAGGATCCGCAGGACGACGCCCTGCCTGGCGAGGGCTGATGCCCGGTCGTCCGGGTGCCTTCCGGGGGAGTGGGCATGGGCTCGCTCCCCCGGTTTCGTTTTCCGGGCGGAGTCAGGCCCGCTTCGTAGGATGGAGGCTGGAAATCGCGTGAACCACCCGCTCGCCAGCCTCGTTGGGCCCCTGAAATACGCCTGTCAGCGCGACTTCGCGCAGCTGGGCATCGTGAAGGACCTGCGCACCCTGATGGAGCGCACCCTGGCGGCCGCCAGCGGCGTGGACGCGCGGGCGCTCAACGAACTGCGGGCAGCCCTGCCGCACGTGGATCCCCCCACACCTCCGGAGCACCGCAAGGCGGCGCTGCGCCAGGTGCTGGGCGCTCTGAAGCTCAGCGGCGTGGCCCTGCCGGAGGAGCTGGAGCGGGTGGTCGTCACCGGGGAGATCAACGCCGTGGCGGCCGGTTTTCCCCGGGCGCCTGAGCGCGCGCACGTGATCGAGGGGGAGCTGGCCGCCGCGCTGCCCCATCGCAGGGTGACCCCGCCCCAGGGGATGGCGGCGACGGGCCGGAACACCGTGCCGGCCTGGCGCTCCCAGGAGCCGGTGGTCTCCGGACCGGCTCGCGCGATGGAGGGAGGCACGTCCAATCGTGCGGTGTCCGCTCCAGTTCGCACGGTGGACGGAGGCACCCCTGGCCGGGCGATGTCCGCACGCTCTGGCACGGCTGAATCGCCGCCCCGTGGTGCGCGTCCGGCGGGGCCCGCGACGACCCGGGGCGCGGCCTCCGGTCCTGGCGGTGCGCCCGCGCGCGAGCCGATGTCCCGGACGGGCGTCGGCGCCGACCCGCGCAAGGGGCTGCCCCCGGCGGAGGGTGCCGCTCCCGCGGAGAAGGCCAAGCGGAAGAAGAAGGCCAAGGCCGTGGGCGCGGAGGCTTCGCGCTCCGAAGCGAAGCTGCTGTCCATCGCGCCGCGCTCCGGCCCGCTGTCCGCGCCGCTCAAGACGCTGGGCAAGCGCCTGGGGCCGCGCCTCGTCGCCGTGCTGGACAAGAAGGGCCTGCGCCGCACGGGCGACATCCTGTTCCTGTTGCCACGCTGTTACGAGGACCGCCGTCGGCTGCGGACCATCGCGGAGCTGATCCCGGGCGAGCGCGGCGTGACGGTGGGCACGGTGAAGACCGCGGACTTCGTCCCGGGGCGCGGCGGCAAGCGCATGTTCCGCGCCGTCGTGGGAGACCGCTCCGGCAGCATCGCCGCGACGTATTTCAACGCGGGGCCGTGGCTCAAGAGCCGCTTCTCCGTGGGCAAGCAGCTGGTGCTGTCCGGGGAGGTGCGCGCCTCCATGAACGGCCGGGAGATGGCCCACCCGGAGCTGGAGCCCGCCGAGGACCTGGAGTCCACGACGTCCGTCCATTTCCACCGCATCGTCCCCATCTACCCGGGCTTCGAGCGCGGCGAGCAGCGCTCGTTCCGCGAGCTGGCCGCGCGCATCAGCGAACAGCACGCGCACCACCTGGAAGAGCCGCTGCCCGCGGACCTGCGCCGCCGCTACCACCTGATGGGGTTGCCGGACGCGCTGCGCTTCATCCACTTCCCGCCCGAGGACGCGGACCTGGAGGCGCTGGATGCGCACCAGAGCCCCGCGCACCGCCGGCTCGCGTTCGACGAGCTGTTCTTCCTCCAGCTCGGCATGGCGCTCAAGCGTCAGGACGTGAAGGCGGAGGAGGGCATCGCCTTCGACGTCGCCCCGGCGCGCCTGGACAAGGCCCGCGCGGCGCTGCCCTTCGAGCTCACCGGCGCGCAGGCGCGCGTGGTGGGGGACCTGGCCCGGGACATGGCGCGGCCGGAGCCGATGAGCCGGCTGGTGCAGGGCGACGTGGGCAGCGGCAAGACGGCGGTGGCGCTGGTGGCCGCGATGGTGGCGTTGCAGGACGGCTACCAGGTGGCGGTGATGGCCCCCACGGAGATCCTGGCGGAACAGCACGAGCGCACCTTCCGCCGCATCCTGGAGCCCCTGGGCTTCCGCGTGGGGCTGGTGAGCGCGGCGGGCACCGCGAAGCACAAGCGCACCGTGCGCGAGGGCGTGGCGAGCGGCGAGCTGCACCTCGCGGTGGGCACGCACGCGCTGCTCGAAGGGGGCGTGTCCTTCCAGAAGCTGGGGCTCGTGGTCATCGACGAGCAGCACCGCTTCGGTGTGCTCCAGCGCCAGACGCTGATGGGCAAGGGCGTGATGCCGGACGTGCTGGTGATGACGGCCACGCCCATCCCGCGCACGCTCGCGATGACGCTGTACGGCGACCTGGACGTGTCCATCATCGACCAGCTCCCCCCGGGCCGCACGCCCATCACCACGCGCGTCTTCAACAACCAGTACCGCGCGCGCGTCTACGAAGCGGTGGCGGCGGAGCTGGCCAAGGGCCATCAGGCCTACGTCGTGTACCCGCTGGTGGAGGAGTCGGAGAAGCTGGACCTGGAGGACGCCACGCAGGGTGCGACGAAGTTGCAGGGGGTGTTTCCCACCGCGCGCGTGGGCCTGCTGCACGGGCGCATGAAGGCGGAGGAGAAGGACGCCGTCATGGAGGCCTTCCGCGAGAAGCAGATCCAACTGCTCGTGTGCACCACCGTGGTGGAGGTGGGCGTGGACGTGCCCAACGCCTCCGTCATGGTGGTGGAGTCCGCGGAGCGCTTCGGCCTGTCGCAGCTGCACCAGCTTCGCGGCCGGGTGGGCCGTGGCGCCGCGGCCAGCTTCTGCTTCCTCGTCGCGGGCGCCGCGCGCTCCTGGGAGTCCACCGAGCGGCTGGGCGTGATGGAGCGCAGCAGCGACGGCTTCGTCATCGCGGAGAAGGACCTGGAGATCCGCGGCCCCGGCGAGTTCCTGGGCACGCGGCAGAGCGGCCTGCCCGAATTGGCCGTGGCCAACCTGGTGCGCGATGGAGACCTGCTGTCGCTCGCGCAGGTGGAGGCGCGGCGGATCATGGACCACGATCCCAAGCTCCAGGAGCCGGAGCACCAGGGGTTGGTGAAGGCCTTGGAGGAGCGCTGGGAGGGCCGGCTGGCGCTCGCCCGGGTGGGGTAGGAACCAGGAGCCGAGGGCCCGACCGTCGGGTTGTCTGGGACTGTCGGCGTGCTTACTTTTCCTCCGGAGCATGATGGGGGAAACGCGCGATGGGAGACTGGGGCCGAGCGGAGTATCTGGCGCGGCAGGGCATCCGGGACCGGCGGGTGCTCGCGGCGATCGCCAACCTGAGCCGTGCGGACTTCGTGCCTGCCCATGAGCGGGATGTGGCCCACGAGGACATGCCCCTGCCCATCGGACACGGGCAGACCATCAGCCAGCCCTACGTGGTCGCGTTGATGACGGAGGCCCTGCGCCTGCGCGGCTGTGAGCGGGTGCTGGAGATTGGCACCGGCTCCGGCTACCAGACGGCGGTGCTGGCCCTGATGGCGCGGGAGGTCTTCACGGTGGAGATCCTCCCGGAGCTGGCCCGGCCTGCCCGGCGCCTGCTGCACCGGCTGGGCTTCACCAACGTCTTCTTCCGGGAGGGCGACGGTTCGCTCGGCTGGCCCGAGGGCGCGCCCTATGACGCCATCATCGCCACCGCCGCGCCCCGGGAGATTCCGCGCGCGCTCCTGCGACAGCTCAAGCGGGGGGGACGCATGGTCATCCCGGTGGGGGCCGTGGACGAAACGCAGGAGCTCTTGCGCATCCGTCGCGGTCAACCCGGGCTGTTGCCCAAGGTGGAGCGCTTGTTGCCGGTGCGCTTCGTGCCGATGACGGGCCAGGGGACGACCGCGAACTAGGCCCCTCCCTCATTTCCAGGGGTCGCGTTGCCGAGCGGGGAGGGGACCGATAACGTCCCGCCCATGATCATCTGCCCGGTCTGCGACCACGTGCAGTCGGAAGGCGAAGAGTGCGACGGCTGTGGCAAGCGCTTCCCTGGACTCGTGAGCACGGAAGCCCCTGTCGTGGTGCAGTTGGCGGAGCTGGAGCTGACGCACCACGCTGGAGGCCGCGCGGAGGTGGAGTCCGCGCCGATAGCGGATCTGGACCTGACGCGGTTGCGCTCGGGACCGGACCTGCCGGCCATGTCCGTGCCCGACCTGGAGCTGACGAGTTCGGGCGCCACGGGCGCGGTGTCCGTGGACCCGATGGCGGACCTGGACACGGGCCGCGCGCCGGATGACGGCGTCCGCACCGTCGCGCCGGTGGGGGCGGTGACGTGTCGCTACTGTCGCCACGTGCAGGCCGAAGGGCTGCTGTGTGACGGCTGCGGCATGCGCCTGCCCCGCGTGCGCGTGGCGGCGCCGGTGGCCGCGAAGGGCCGAGCGCGGGAGGGCGAGCGCGTTCCCTGTTCCTCCTGCCACACCCCCTCGTATCCGGGCCGCGCGTGCGTGGCGTGCGGCACGAAGGTGGAGGTGGAGGCGTGACCGCGCTGAAGGCGCACTACGCGTGCAGCGAGGGCTGCGGCTTCACCGCCTCGCTGTGGGACGTGGTCTACCGCTGCCCGAAGTGCGAAGGCCTGCTGGAGGTGGCGCACGACGAGGCCGCCCTGCGCGCCGTGCCGGCCGCGGAGTGGAAGCGCCGCTTCGAGTCGCGGTTCGCGACGTCCCGGCTGCCGGATGGCTCCGGCGTGTGGGGCAAGCGCGAGTGGGCCCTGCCCGAGCTGCCGGTGGAGGACATCGTGTCGCTGGGCGAGGGGCGCGTGCCGCTCAAGCCGATGCCCCGGATGGCGGCGGAGCTGGGGCTCTCCTCGCTCATGTTGAAGGAGTGCGGCGTCTCCCCGACGGGCAGCTTCAAGGACTGGGGGATGACCGTCCTGGTGTCGGCGGTGAAGCACCTGCGCTCGCGCGGGACGCCCATCCGCGCGGTGGCGTGCGCGTCCACCGGGGACACGTCCGCGGCGCTGTCCGCGTACGCGGCGGCGGCGGGCATCCCGGCGGTGGTGTTCCTGCCGAAGAACAAGGTGTCGCTCGCGCAGCTGGTGCAGCCCATCGCCAATGGAGCGCGGGTGCTGTCGCTGGACACGGACTTCGACGGCTGCATGAAGCTGGTGCAGGCGGTGACGGCGGACACGGGGCTGTACCTGGCGAACTCGATGAACTCGCTGCGCATCGAGGGCCAGAAGATGATCGCCGTGGAGCTGTGCCAGGACCTGGGCTGGGAGCCGCCGGATTGGATCGTCATCCCGGGCGGCAACCTGGGCAACGCGAGCGCGCTGGGCCGGGGCCTGGACCTGCTGCACACGCTGGGGCTCATCACCCGCCGGCCGCGCATCGCGGTGGCGCAGGCGCAGCGGGCCAACCCCCTGCTGCGCTCCTTCCGGGGCGGCTTCCAGGAGCTGACGCCGATGCAGGCGGAAGCCACGCTCGCGTCCGCCATCCAGATTGGCAACCCGGTGTCCTACCGCCGCGCGGTGAAGATGCTGCGCGCCTTTGACGGCGTGGTGGAGGAGGCGACGGAGTCGGAGCTGGCGAACGCGGCGGCCCGGGCGGACCGCGAGGGCACCTTCACCTGTCCGCAGACGGGCGTGGCGCTGGCGGCGGTGGAGAAGCTGGTGGCCCAGGGCGTGATGGCGAAGGGGGCCAGCGTCGCGGTGGTGGCCACCGCGCACGGCCTGAAGTTCGCTGACTTCAAGGTGGGCTACCACCGGGGGACGCTGGCGGACGTGAAGGCCGCGCACGCGAACCCGCCGGTGGAGCTGCCCGCGGACCTGTCCGCGGTGCGCGCGGCCCTGAAGGACCTGGGCTGACGCGGGCCGTGCCCGGGGCTCCAGGCCCCGGGCGGGTGCTGGTGGCTACTCCACCGTGAGCGGGACGCGCGACTCGATGGTGAGGCCGAAGCCGGCGAGGCCCCGGTAGGTCATGTCCGTGTTGGTCATCAGGCGCATGGCGCGGATGCCCAGGTCGGTGAGGATCTGGCAGCCCATGCCCACGTCGCGGGACTCGTGGGCGCTGCGGGTGGGGGGCGCGTTGCTGCCGTCGCCCGCGCGCTTGTGGTGGATGCCGAAGTCGTCGCCGTGCATGCCGGGCAGGTAGACGATGACGCCGGCGCCCGCCTTGGCGACCTGCTCCAGGGCGCGATCCAACAGCAGGTGGCACTTGCAGTCCGGAGAGCCGAACACGTCGCCCATGGCGCAGGCGCCGTGCAGGCGGACCAGGGGGGCGGGGTTGGCGTGCTCCGGGTCGCCCTTCACGAGCACCAGCGACTTGGCGCCGTCGGGCGTCCACGAATAGGTGAGGGCGGTGAACTCGCCATGGCGGGTGCGCACGACGTCCTGGCCGGGCTCGCGGCGCACGAGGCGGTCCTTGCGGCTGCGGTACTGGATGAGGTCCGCGATGGTGACGAGCGACAGCTGGTGCTCGCGCGCGAAGAGCTTGAGGTCCGGCATGCGCTGCATGGTGCCGTCGTCCTTCACGAGCTCGCAGAGGATGCCGGAGGGCTGGAGGCCGGCGAGCCGGGCCAGGTCCACGGCGGCCTCGGTGTGGCCCGCGCGGCGCAGCACGCCGCCCTCGCGGTAGCGCAGGGGGAAGATGTGGCCGGGGCGCAGGAAGTCGTCCGCGGTGCTGTTCGGGTCCGCGAGGGCGCGGATCGTCTTGGTGCGGTCCGACGCGGAGACGCCGGTGGTGGTGCCGTGGCGGAAGTCCACGGAGACGGTGAACGCGGTGCGGTGGGACTCGGTGTTCTCCGCGACCATCTGGGGCAGGCGCAGCGCGTCCAGCCGTTCGGCGAGCATGGGCTGGCAGATGATGCCGCTGGTGTGGCGGACCATGAAGGCGAGCTTCTCGGGCGTGGCCAGCTCGGCGGCCATGATGAGGTCGCCCTCGTTCTCGCGGTCCTCGTCATCGGCGACGACGACGCACTTGCCAGCCTGGATGTCGCGGATGGCCTCCTCGATGGTGTTCAACTCGGAGTCTTGGCTCATGGCGGAGGTGCTCATCCTGCTGACGGCGTGGAGGGGCATGGTGCGGCGCATGTAACGCGAGGGGGATGGGGTGGCAAGCCATGCCCGGGGACCCGGCAGGCGTCCGTTCAATGGCAGGGATGAGTGGAAGCTGTGACGGGGTGTCCGGGTAGGTGTTTTGCGCCCGGCCGGCGACTCGACGGCCCGGCACGGGTGATGTAGGGTGCCCGGCTCCGTGAGCGCAGACCATCAGGAAAAGCGGGCCCGGTTCGACCAGCTGCAGGAAAGCCTGGCGACCCGGCAGAGCACGACGCACTTCACGCATGCGGGCGTTTCCGTCATCGCCTTCATGTTGATTTCGGGCGCGGCCGGGAAGCTGTTCTACGACTCGCTGCGCACTCCGTTCCTCGCCTGGGGCGCGTCGCTCCTGGCGCTGGGGCTGCTGGTGTACGGCTACGTGAGCTACCGCAAGGGTCGGGTGGTGCTGCGGGACGAGCTCCAGCGCTACGAGACGCTGCTCGCCCTGCGCCACGAGCTGCACCTGGACAACCCCGCCGCGCTGCTTCCCCGGTGAGCGCCCCGAAGAAGGCGTCGAAGGCGTCCCGCCGGGGACGGTTCATCGTGCTGGAGGGCCTGGACGGAGCGGGCACCACCACCCAGACGGAGCGGCTGGCCGCGGCCTTGCGCGCGGACGGGCACTCCGTGGTGACCACGCGCGAGCCCTCCGACGGGCCCGTGGGCACGATGCTGCGTCAGGCCCTCACGGGGCGCCTGGGGCTGCCGCAGGGACGCGGGCCGCTGGCGCCGGAGACGCTGGCGCTGCTGTTCGCGGCGGACCGCACCGACCACCTGCACGCGCGGGTGTTGCCGGCGCTGGAGGAGGGCAAGGTCGTGCTGTGCGACCGGTACGTGCTGTCCTCGCTGGCGTACCAGGGCGCGAGCCTGCCCATGGCGTGGGTGGACACGGTGAACGCGCACGCGGTGTCGCCGGACCTGACGCTGTTCGTGGGCGTGGATCCGAAGGTCGCGGCGAAGCGCCGGGCCGTGCGCGGAGGCCCCGCGGAGCTGTTCGAGGCGGACGAGGCCCAGCGACGCATCGCGAAGCAGTACCTGAAGGCCATCACGCTCCGGGAGAAGCGCGAGCGCATCGTCCGCATCGACGGGGAGCTGTCCGTGGCGGCGGTGACGGATGCGTGCCTGATGGAAGTGCGGCGGGTGCTCGCGCGCAAGCGCTGAGTCCCGCTCGGGCCCGGGCTCGGAGTTCGGAGCTCGGTGAAACAAAGTATTGCGTTTGTTTTTCGTGAGCCACGGGAGTGTCTTATCCGGGGACGCGGACCCACGGCGGTCGTGCCGGTCCGCGTCTTCTCTCTCGCACCCCGGCCTCCATGGACCCTCTCCGTCGTTCTTCCCTTCGTGGTCGTTCCCTGTCGCCGCGCCTTCGGAGCCTGACGTCGCTTGCCCTGACCGTCGTCGCCCTGGGAACGGTCGGCTGTGATTCGGAGGAGCCTTCCAAGCCGCCACCGGTGACGCCGGCTCGCGATGCCGGCGTGGATGCGGGCCCTGTGGAGGGAACGGACTCGGGTGTCCCGCAGGGGGATGGTGGCAGCGTGGATCCTCCGACCGATGCCGGAGTGGATGCCGGGGTCACGGCCTCCTTCCGCATCTCGACGGTCCCCGAACTCACGGCGCGCTTCGATCCGAAGACAGCCACCTCGGTCCTCGTCGATGTTCTCCGCGAGCCCCCGTTCACCGCGGGCGTCTCCCTCTCCGTGGAGGGGCTGCCGCCCCGCGTGCGCACGGTCCAGCCGCTGCCGGTCATCATTCCGGAGACGGAGAACTCGACGCCGCTGGGCTTCTACCCGGACGAGTTCGCCGCCTATGGCCGGTTCCCCCTCACGCTGGTGGGGCTGGGCGGAGGCGACCGCGTCGAGTTCCCCTTCACCCTGGACATCCAGCCCGGACGGGCCGCGCTGGACAGTGCCTTCGGAACGGGCGGGGTCGCGATGCCCGCGCTCGGCCTGACCTCGGTGCGCATCAACGCCGTGGCCGCGCAGTCGGATGGCAAGTGGGTCCTCGTAGGGTCCACCGGCTCCACCGGGTTGCGGGATGTGCTGGTGGCGCGACTGCTTCCGGATGGCTCGCCGGACACCTCGTTCGGCTCGCAGGGCGTCGTCGTCACGGACGTCTGCGCAGGGGATGACTACGTGGATGCGGTGACCGTGCTGTCGGATGGTCGCATCCTCGTCGCGGGAGGAGCCCTCGCCGGGACGAACACCTGCTCGGGGACGAAGTACCAGAGCGTGCTGCTGGCCCGGTACACCTCCACGGGGGCGGCGGACACCACGTTCGGGGGCACCGGCGTGCGCACCTTCCAGCTCTCCACGGGCAGCTCCACCCTGCACGCCGTGACGGTGGACACGAATGGCCGCATCGTCGGCGCGGGCACGGTCCGCAACGGCGACCTGGACCTGCTCGCCATCCGGCTCCTGCCCACCGGTGAGCAGGACACCACCTTCAGCGGGGACGGCGCGGCTTCAGCGAACCTGGGCCAGGAGGATGATGGCCTGTGCGTCGTCGCGGAGTCCGACGGCAAGATCATGGTGGCGGGAACCACCAGCGGCAACTTCAACAAGGTGGCCCTGGAGCGCTTCAACGCCGACGGAACCCTGGACCGCGGCTTCAACTACTTCACGGACCTCCGCTCCGTGGAAATCACTCCGCGCACGCTGCACCGGTTGGCGGATGGGAAGTGGTTGTTGGGCGGTCGGGCCGTCTACTCCGACGGCAGCATGAAGGCCGCCCTGGCCCGGGTGACCGCGACCGGCAGCGAGGACACCTCCTTCAACGGCACCGGCTACACCTACTTCACGACGGCGTTCATCGGAGGCAAGGACGCGGTGGTGGGTACGGGGTTGTTGCCGGACGGAACCCTCGCGGTCGCCACCTGGAGCCAGGATGACAGCGGGGCTTCCGGACTGGGCGTCGTCCACGTGTCCGCGGATGGCGCGACCGTGCTCCGTTCGCACCGGACCGAGCTGCCCGGTGACGAGAAGCCCACCGCCGCCGTGCTGGATTCAGCGGGGTTCCTGCGCGTCGCTGGCACGCAGATTCCGGAGGGCCAGACCGAAGCCGTGCCCTTCGTCACCCGCTTCCATCCGTACTGACCAAGGCACCGCGCCCCGGAGCGAGAAGTCTCCGGGGGGCCACCCGCTGTCTTCGAGGACCGGGCACGCGCGAGCAGGTCCGTCGCGCGTGTCAGCGGCTCAGCCCCCCACCGCCTCCGAGGGGCGCGAAGGGGAATGCCGGTTGAAATCCTGCTGCGCGCGGCGCGTTCCCGGAGCGCGCGAGGAGGACTTCGGCGCCGCGTCCTCTTCCCGCACCACGACCCGGAACCCGCGCATGAGCGCCCACAGCAGCTCCAGCATGGAGCTGCCACGGGCCAGGCGGGGAACGGCCAGCCAGGTGCCCACGGGCGCATTGCCCATCCGGGCGTCCATGTCCCCGAAGAACCGGGCCACGTCCGTGTGCGTCACCCGCACGCCCCGGAGGCTTCCGGTGGTCTCGCCCGCCGAGTAGAGGACGGAGGCGAGGTCCTCCGGCGTGGTGCCCGCGCGCGGGGGCCCGAGCACGCCCAGCTCGAACGCCTCCTCCGAATCCACGAAGACGGTGTGCACGCCTTCCGCCGTCAGGGCGGAGTCCCGGTGGGACTGCGTGACGAGCACCCGCGCCCCGGAGTCCGCCAGCAGCGAGGCCCGCTGCGCGCGCGGGGCATCCGCGTCCAGCGCGATGCAGACGCCACCGGCCTTCAGGATGCCCAGCATCGCCACCACCATCCCGGCGCAGCGCTCCACGCTCAGGCCCACGCGCACCTCCGGCGCCACGCCCTGCTCGCGCAGGTGCCACGCCAGCGCGTCGCTGCGAGCATCCAGCTCCGCGTAGGTGAGCGTCTCGTCATCGCCCGCCACCGCCACCGCGTCCGGCGTGCGCGCCGCCTGGGCGCGGAACTGCGCGGGAAGGCACCGGGCGTCATCCGGGGAGGGGGCCTCGGCCGGCTCGCTCCAGTCGACGTGCGTGGCCTCCGCCAGCTCATGGCACGGCATCAGGACCCGCTCGTCCTCCAAGCCCCCCTGCAACCGCGCCCCCAGCGCCTGGGCCCGGGCCTCCAGGTGCGTGAAGCTCCACTCCTCCGTGGGGCGCTCCGCGTCCCCTGTCTCCTGGAACCAGTAGAGCCGCGCGGCGCCCTGCTTTTCAGCGCGCGGGCAGAGGAGATCGACGAGGCTGGAAGTCAAGCCGTAGTTGTTCTCGCTGCCATCTGCTGAATTCATGGAAAATCACCTTAGCACGGAAAAGTCCTGATTGCTCGCGACCCTCCCATGCGGGGCTGACATTCCTCGTACCGGGGTGGGATGGACAGTCGCGCGCGGCCACCGTGGTGGGTCCGATGGGGTAGAGTCCGGCGCTCCATGGAGCGCACCGGCGCGGCGGCGATCATCATCGGCAACGAGGTCCTCACCGCGAAGGTGAAGGACGAGAACGGGCCCCACCTCATCCAGCGCCTGCGCGACCTGGGCATCCCGCTGCGCTCGGTGGAGACCATCCTGGACGACGTGGACGCCATCGTGGACGCGGTGGCGCGCGCCCGGCGGCGGGCCCGCTACGTCTTCACCAGCGGGGGCATTGGCCCCACCCACGACGACGTCACGGTGCGCGCGGTGGCGCTCGCGCTGGGACGCTCCGTGGTGCGCCTGCCGGAGATGGTCTCCGCGCTCCACGCCCGCGCGGGCAACACGCCGGTGACGCCGGAGGGCCTGCGGCTGGCGGATGCGCCCGAGGGCACGGTGCTGCTGGCCCAGCCGGGGATGTGGTTCCCGGTGCTGACCGTGGACGACATCTACTTGTTGCCGGGCGTCCCGCAGCTCTTCCGGCTGCAACTGGAGACGGTGCTGTCACGGCTGAGCGGCACGCCGGTGCACCTGGTCAGCCTGTTCTTCAACCTGGGCGAGAGCGCACTGGCGGGGGTGTTGGACCGCGTGGCGCTGGACATGCCCCACGTGGCCATCGGCTCGTATCCGGTGTTCGACGCGAGCCTGGACTACCGCGTGAAGGTGACGGTGGAGGCAGCGGAGCGGGCCCACGTGGATGACGCCGTGGGTCGCCTGCTCGGGGCACTCCCGACGGACGCGCTGGTCCGCCGGGAGTAGTCGGCACCGCGGACCGCAGGCTCGGAGCCTACAGCGACAGGCCCATCCGCTGACGCAGGCGGAAGAAGTCGTCGGTGAGCATCCACGAGAGCAGGGCGCGCAGGTCGGCGCGCTCGCGCACCGCCTGGAGGATGGGCTCGGAGCCTTCCTGGCGGTTCGTCGGGATGTTCGGATCCTCGCGCAGCACCATGGTGAGGCCCACGGACGGGTCTCCGCAGACCAGCAAGCCCGCGCGGTCGGCGGAGAAGTTGAGCGCGTCCACCACGGTCGCCACGTCCAGCTTCGGCTGTTCAGCCAGCGTCTGCGCGGGGCCTTCCAGGGCCTTGAGCGCCTTGCGCGAGAACGCCTTCTTGAGCTGCTTCGTGGTGTCGTCGTTGCGCCGGCCCAGGCCGTTGAACTGCGGCGCGTGGATGCGGATGGCATTGCCGAACAGGTCGGACGTCTCGCCATCGGACAGCTTGGCGAGCACGGCCGTCTTGTTGAGCAGGCCCAGTACCGCCTTGCCGATGAGGAACTTCTGCTCGCGGGCATTGAAGCGGCGCACCACGTCCTGGCCCACGCAGAGGGACAGGGGCTCCGTGGTCTCCAACTGCATCAGGCCGCGGCGGGCCAGGTAGACCTCGAACTCCTCCACGCCGAAGTTCTGCGCCACCACGCGCACGGCCTTGAACACGGCCGAGTCCGGCTTGAGCTTGTCCGTCTTCGGGTTGACCCCGAGCATCTCGAACTGCGGCGGGTACACCTTGCTGAGCTGGTCGCCCACCGCGCGCAAGAGCTCCGTCATCTGCCCGCGAGCGGCCGGGTGCATCAGCACCGTGTCCACGTCCGTCTGGGTCAGCCCCTCGCGAGGCTCCTGCGGCTGCCGGGCGCGGCCCTCCGAGTAGAAGGACTGCTCCACCTCGTTGGTGGCGCGCATGAACGTGAGCACCGCCGAGATGGCGAACGCCTTGTCATGCTGCTTCTGCGCCTCCCACAGCTTGAACAGGGCATGCAGGCTGTCCACGCGGCCCGGGTCCTGGCGCAACAGCTGCCGGTGCTCCTCGATGGCCAGCGGGTAGCTGTTGGTGTCGCGGCCGTACAGCTCCGCCAGCGCGGCGCGAGCCTGGCTGTTCTGCGCATCCTGTTCGACGACCTGACGGTAGATGGCCGTCGCGCGAGCAGGCTCCGACAAGGGGCCCGCGTAGAGGCTCGCCACGCGAATGCGCAGGGACGCGGCGCGCTTGACGTCCGAGGACGCCGTGGCGGCCGCCTGGGCATCCAGCATCTGCGCCAGCTCCGGGAGGTTGCGGGCCCGCTCGTAGAGCGCCACCAGCCGGTCCACCAGCGCGGGCTCGCCCGGCGTCAGCTCCAGCGCCTTGCGGTACAGCGCGGTGGCGGAGGCGGCGTCGCCCAGGCCTTCGTCGTGGATGCGCGCCAGCTCCACCGTGAAGCGAGCGCGGGCGTCGGTGGGCAGGTCCTGATCCAGCAGTCGGCGCAGGCAGTCCACCGCGCCACCGAAGTTGCGGCCCTGTGCGTACACCGTGGCCAGCCGCTCCAGCGCTTCGGGATGGCGGGGCAGGGTGGCCAGCGCGGTCTGCAGGTGCGCGGCCGCGCGATTCAGGTCGTGCAGGTGCGTCTGGTAGAGGCCGCCCAGGGTCAGGTGGTGCTGCGCGAGCACGCGAGGGTCGCCGCCCTGCTGCACGCGCTGGCTGAGCATCGCGGCGGCCTCCGCGTACTGCTGCCCTTCCAGCAGGAGCAGGCCGCGCGTCTCCAGCGCATCGGGGAAGCCGGGCCGGGCGGCCAGGGCCTTCTCCAGCACCGCGAGCGCGCGGTTGCGGTCGCCCAGGGCCACGTTGTGCAGCCGGGCCGCGGTGACGTAGGCCGCCGCCGCTGCCTCCGCGTCACGCTGCGCGAGTCGGGCCTCGGCGCGCCGCTCGTGCAGGGCCGCGAGGTCGGAGGAACCGCCGCGCTGCGCGAGCAGCTCCTCCAGGCCGGTGGCCGCGCCCGGGTGCAGCGGGTCGCGCTCCAGCGCCAGCCGGTAGAGGGCCGCGCCGCCGTCCGGATCATTCAGCTTCTGGACCGCGAGCTTCGCGGCGGCGACGAACCCTTCGATGGCGCCCTTCGCGTCGCGGCTCGCCTTCGCCTCGGTCTCCAGCATGGTGCGGGCGGTGGCGAAGTCGGAGCGGCGCAGGGCCACGCGGCGAGCACCCTGGAGCGCGGGGAGGCACTGCGCCTGGAGTTCCAGCGCCTGCTGATACAGGGCGGCGGCCTGCTCCAGGTTGCCCGCCTTTCCTTCCGCCAGCTCGGCCGCGCGCAGCAGCAGCTCCAGGGCCTCGGTGGGGTCGGTCGTCACGGCCAGCCGCATGCCGTACATGCGCGACAGGCCGGCGGTGTCGCCCGTCTGGCGCAGCACGCGCTCCAGGCCGAACGCGAGGCGCGCGTCGCTGGGGTCCTCGTCGAAGGCGCGCTGGTACACGTCCAGGGTGCGCTCGGTGGGAGGGCCCTTCTCCTGATCCGCCGCGGCCAGCAGGCGCAGGGCGCTGGACAGGCGCGGGTCCGTCACGCGGTCCGCGATGCGGCTGCGCAGCTCGGCGCGGCGGGGGCGGTCCGACACGCGGATGCGCTCCAGCAGGGTGAGGGCGGAGAAGTTGCCCGGCTCCAGGCCCAGCACGGACTCGCAGCACTGCGCGGCGCGCGAGGGCTCCTGGAAGCGGTCCAGGTACAGCCGCGCGAGCTTCAGGTACGCGGTGACCTTGGCGGACGGCGTCTGGCCCACCTGCGTCTCGCGGTCGAGGATGGCGACCAGCTCCTTCACATTGTCCTGCGTAACGTACAGGCGCTCCAGCGCGCGCAGCGTGGCGGCGTGGCCCGGCGTCAGGCGCAGCACTTCCTGGTAGCCGTCGATGGCCAGCTCCGGACGGGCGAGCTGGTCCTCCCAGATGGCGGCGGCCTGATAGAGCGCATTGGCGCGCTCCAGCGGGTCGGTGCGGTTGGCGGCGTCCGCGCGCAGCACCTCCACCAGGCTCTCCCACGCACCGTGGGCGCGGTGGATGCGGGCCAGGGCACGCAGCGCCGGGAAGTAGCTGGGCGCCAGCATCAGCGCCTCCTGGTACGACGCCAGCGCTTCGTTCTCCTGCTTCAGGCGGTGCTCGTACAGCTCGCCAATCTTGTAGATGAGCGCGGCGGCCTGGTCGGTGGACGGCGACATCTCCGCCTCCGCCCGGTACATGTCGATGAGCTTCTCCCAGCGGGCGTCCTGCGCGTACAGCCGGCCCAGGGCCTTGAGCGCGGGGAGGTACGAGGGCGACAGCGCGAGCACGCGCTCATAGGCGCTGATGGCGCCCACGCGGTCCTTCAGGTGCTCATCGAGGATCTCGGCGTTGCGGTGCAGCAGCGACAGCACCTGCTTGGTGTCGCCGGCGAACGACGCCTCCAGGTCGTTGGTCTCCAGCAGCTCGCGGTAGCGCCCGGCGCGCTCGTAGAGGCGGGCCAGGTTGCGCAGCGTGGGCAGGTGGTCCGACGCGAGATCGAGGATGCGCTTCATGCACTCGATGGCGTGGTCCAGGTCCCCCAGGCGGTCCTCGTAGATGACCGCCATCTTGTTGAGGGTGGTGATGAGCTGGTCGCGGTCGTTGGTCTGGAGCAGGTCCTGCTCGAACATCGACACGAGCTCGGCGAAGCGGCCCTGGCGTTCGTAGAGGCGGGTGAGGGCCTTCTGCGCGGGGAGGTAGCCGGGCTGGAGCTGGAGGCACGCGTTGTAGCGCGCGATGGCGTCCTCCTGGCGGCTCAGGCGCTCTTCAAGGATCTCGGCCGCCTTGTACATGCGCGCGGCCTTGCCCTTGGCGTCCTCGGCGGCTGTGACCTCCGCGTCGAAGACGGCGACGAGGCCTTCCCAGTTCTGCATCCGGTAGGACAGCTTGCCCAGGCCCGCGAGCGCGGCGGCATGGCTGGGGATGCGGGCGAGGATGGCCTGGTAGCGTGCGGCGGCCTCCTGGTCGCGCTTGAGGTCGTCCTCGTACAGCGCGGCGAGGCGAAGGTTGATGGCGACCAGCTCGCTCTCGTCGTTGATGGAGCCCACCCACGCGAGCAGCACGTCGGCCAGCTCCTCGAAGCGGCCCTGGGTCTCGTAGATGCCGGCGAGCGCGGAGAGGACGAGCGGCTCGTGGGGGCTCACGCGGCGCGCGGCGAGCAGCGCGGACAGGGCATCGTCCTTGCGGCCCAGGCGGTCGTGGACCTTGGCGATGTGGAGGTAGGCGGGAGCGGCCTGCGAGCCCTGGCCCTCGGCCTCGGCGAGGAGGGCGGAGAGCAGCTCATCGGTGCGGCCCTCGCGCTCGGCGATGCGCTTGACGGCGGCCTGGAGCAGCGGGTCGGAGCGGTCGAGCGCGAACGCCTCGCGGAACACGACGGCGGCGGCGTCCTTGTTCTTGAGACGCTCCTCCAGGAGCATGCCCGCGGCGGTGAGGTAGTGGGCGCGCAGGGCCGGCGGAACGACGGCGGCGGCGAGCAGCTGGTAGATCTCCACCAGCGCGGCGGCGTCATTGCGCGAGGCGTAGACGGACTCCAACTGCGTGAGCAGGGTGATGTCGGACGGCTTGCGGTCCAGGGCCTGGCGCAGGGCATCCGCGGCGTCGTTGTCGCGGGACAGACGCTCCTCGAGGATGGAGCCCTTCTCGAAGAGGAGGGAGGCCTGCTGGCGAGGGTCCTCGGAGGCGATGAGCTCCGCGTCGATGAGCTGGACGACCATCTGCCAGTTGCCCACGTCCGCGAAGAGGCGACGGGCGGCGCGGATGTTGGCGAGGAAGCGGGGCGCCAGCTTGTAGGCGTTCTGGAACGCGACGGCGGCGTTGCGAGGGTTCTTGAGGGGCTCTTCCCAGAGCAGACCGACCTCATGGAAGAGGAGTGCGGCCGTCTGCGGCTCGGTGGTGGCGAGCGCCTTGGCCTCGCGCTCCATGGAAGCGATGCGCTCGCGGGCATCGTCCTCGGCGCTGGCGGTGGGGGCGGGGAGGGT